>JARIAA010000169.1 GCA_029264635.1 Psychrobacter sp.
GGTATATTTTTTAGCGATAGAGATAACTAGACGCAGGTTGGCCTCGACCATCTCTTTTTTCGCGCGGCGGGCTTTGGCCTCACCAATAGCCATACCACGCGCCACATCTTTCATATCGTGGATTTCCATGTCGAGTTTTTGCTCGTAGTCACGGATTTTGCGCTGCAACAATATGACATCATCGACGACTTTTTCTAGCGTTTCAGCAAAAGCAGGTTTGCCTTTTAAGCGCTCAGTGAGCCAATCGACGTTGGTTTCATTGCTTGGAAAGGTTTTGCGAAATTCAGAGCGCGGCATACGGCCACGGCGAATCACCAAACGCATAATTTGACGCTCTTGCTTACGCACATCGTCATAGACATCATG
Source organism: Psychrobacter sp. (assembly GCA_029264635.1). Classification (GTDB taxonomy): domain Bacteria; phylum Pseudomonadota; class Gammaproteobacteria; order Pseudomonadales; family Moraxellaceae; genus Psychrobacter. The sequence goes on from JARIAA010000169.1 coordinate 367, forward strand.
CATGATCGCCATGACTTGGTCTGATAGGCGATTGTTAAGCTTTAACATCATAAAGCGGCTGGCAAGCTGCTCGTAAGCTTCCTCAGCTTGAGCACTGCCACGACCATAATCAAGCAAAGCTTGTTTAGCTTTGATAAATAAATGCTCGATCTCCTCTAGACGTAAGCGTACTTCTTCTGGATCAATACCGCCGATTTCCTCTTCAGCGTCATCCACTTCGTCCTCTATATCGTCGCTTTCATCATCGTCATCTTTTTCTGCCTTGGCAATGGCTTTTGACTTCATCACCAAGACTTTTTCTTTTTCTCTCTCTTTTTCTTCTTTAGCGGCGGCAATGTCTTCATCTGTTTCAGGATCTAAAAAGCCTGTAATGACGTCGGACAGTTTTTTGTCACCATCTTGTACTTTTTCATATTCATCAAGGACAAATTGCACGGTGCCAGGCCAATACGCCATGGCGTGCTGTACATCGCGAATGCCTTCTTCGATACGCTTGGCGATGGCAATCTCGCCTTCACGCGTGAGCAAATCGACTGTACCCATCTCACGCATATACATACGTACAGGGTCAGTGGTGCGACCAGGCTCAGTCTCAACTGAGGCTAAGACGGCTGCTGCTTCGTCCGCCGCCATATCGTCATCGCTTGAGTCATCGTTCATCAAGATGTCATCAGCATCAGGCGCGGACTCAAAGATTTTGATACCGACGTCCGTTAACATCTGGACAATATCTTCGATCTGGTCGCTTTCAGTAATGGAGTCGGGCAGTTGGTCGTTCACCTCAGCATAGGTAAGATACCCCTGCTCTTTGCCCATCTGAATTAAGGTGGCCAGTTGAGACGTGGACTTAGAAACTGACTTATCGTTCATAAATACTCGCTTGCTTGCGTCGGGCATTTTCGTAAAGTGACAGACTATCGCTTGCTTATGCGCTGACCCAATCGGCAGATGGATCACATAAAAAGCGTAGGAGATGTCAGTAATAACGAAAATGAGTTGATATGAGTAAAGGCTCAAAAAACGTCAATAAAATTGCTAAATAAAACCTACTAAGATACTACTCAAAAAATAAGGCAATATGACTTTATCTACTGTAACGGTATCTAACATGGCGGTATGTAAAATGACAGCCAAATTAGTCGCGGCATAGTGTAACACAGAGCGCTACTATCAAGCACAGTGCAGCCACTGTATTGCTATTTATATAATTGTGCGTGTGTGCTAGCCATAATCATAGATAATGGGGACGCTGTATCAGGTTTTAAAGGGTGCAGCTGTTTATCAACAATATAATCAAGGATTTTGTTATTAAGTGCTGCTCATTAGCGCTGATTGCTCTGCTTGCTGCGTGCGTAGCCAATCGTTTAATCGCTGACTTTGCATTTTTACAATAGTCGCTTTCACATAATCTGGATTTTTAATCATCTTTTTCATATGACGTTCAAGAAGTTGGCTGACCAACTCTTCAATCAAACCATCTAAACTTAACACATTACGAGCAACAAGGGCTTTATAAAAACCGCCCCAACTGCGACTAAGTGAATCTTGAGTTAACGACGTTAAGTTTGACAATATAAAATGTGCAGCAGCATTAGCATCCGCTGGCAAATAACTAAGGCAGCGCTTAATGGTACTGACTACGTCGTGCAGAGCATCATCTTGCAAATCCTCCCATGCCAGTGGACGCAAAATATCAATAGAGGCTTTTTGCTTGATATGAGCTGGCAGCTGCAAGCCATGAATACCTGCCTGCTGCCAAATGGACTCAATAGGATCCTCACTTAAGGCGCGCGGTTGGAATAAAAAGCACAGCTGCAATTGCTGACTGGTTGTCATCTCACCATCAAAATCTAGCAGCACATCTCGTGCGTCCTTGCTTTGATTGCGTTTACCACCCAACTTTTGATAAATATCATTGTTTAGCAAGTAGCGAAAACTACTGCCTTTTGGTAATGATGCCGTCAGTGTGCGTACTTGTGACATGAGCTTGGCTTTACCTTCTGCCAAGGACAAATCATAACGCTCACTCAGATAAGCAAAAATATACTGCGATAGAGGCATAGCATGAACAATTTGCTCACGCATAGCTTCTGCGCCATGCGCTTTAACAAAGGTATCAGGGTCATGGTTGTTTGGTAGTGTCAAAAACCGCAGCTCTTTATCATCAGCGAGCACAGGTAGCGCCACCTCAAGGGTACGCCAAGCCGCTTTTTGTCCCGCACTATCACCATCGAAGCTCAAGGTTAGGGTAGGGTTTAATGTCAACAGCCGTGATATTTGGCTCTCATTGATCGCGGTCCCCATAGAAGCAACGGCACCGTAAATACCCGCTTGGTAAAGGGCGATGACATCCATATAGCCCTCGACCACGAGCCATTTATCGGCGCGCTGCTGACGTGACTCATAATAGCCGTAGAGGACATGCTGTTTATGAAAGACGGGCGAATCTGAGGAATTGATGTATTTGGGCTTTACCTCATCGTCGAGCGCGCGGCCACCAAAACCAATCGTGCGTCCTTGATTGTCCCGAATCGGAAAAATAACTCGATCACGGAGCAAGTCATAATCGCGTCCTGACTCTGACTGTCGCACCAGACCTAAGGCTTTAAGGCCTTCAATATCTTGTGGAAATTCATGTTCAAGATGTTGCCAGCCAAAGGGCGCATAACCCAGCCCAAAGGTCTCAAAGGTTTCTTCGGTCATACCGCGCGCTGTGAAGTAATGCTTGGCATGGGGGTGCGTAGTTAAGTTATGCTGATAAAACTGTTGAATTTGCGCTAGCAATTCGTACAGATTGCCGTCTTGATCATTTATGTTGTCGTTTGACGTGGCAGGGTTGAACTCTAAGGTATCAAATGATACTGAGTCATCTGTCGACCATGTAGGCGAGTCTTCCGTGTATTTTGAGCGATTGTCATCGCTACCATCATAGGGATAATCTGCAAGCGAACCATAATAACTCGCCTCATCATAATGGGCCATGCTTGCATCGTCGCTAACATGCTGATAATTATAGGAATCAGACAAAACAGGCGCGATGTCGGTTAATGAGTGCCGATCAAATGAGGCTGTCGATGGTTTGGTTGATGAAGCAAATGGTGTTTGCTGTACTGGTTTATGGCTAGGTTTAGTACGCTGAGGTTTAGTACGCTGATAACTAACATTTTTCTCTTCATCTTTTGGTACTTCAATGCCAGTTTGCTTTGATAGCTCATTCACTGCTTCAATAAAGGTAAGGCTTTCGTAATCACGCAAAAAGCTGATCGCGTTACCACCGACACTACAGCCAAAGCAGTGGTAGATGTTTTTTTGCGGATTGACATAAAACGATGGCGACTTTTCGCCGTGAAACGGGCAGCAGCCCTTATATTCATTACCCGCGCGTTTAAGCGTCGTATGACGACCAATAATACTGATCAAGTCAGCTTGGCTATTTAGTTGCTCAAGAATATGATTGGGAATGCTCATGAGAAAAAATAATTTACCATAGGGTAGGACAAGGGCTGCAAAGTTGAGAGGCCACTTATTTTTAAGTGAAATATAAATTTACAAAAACACAATAGGCAAATAAGGCCAACTATATAGTTGACCTTATAATTTATCACGAGTAATAGTGAATTTGAAAGCTTTAAAGAATGGCTAAATAAGTTTAGTTACCATCATCCATATCTACCGTATCGGTATTATCTGGTATCAAGGGGATACGGCCAACATCGCTGTCATTTGGTAGGGTGGTACGGCGCGTTGGATTGATGTTTTGTGGGTCGACATTGGCCTCTCTAGCCATAGATCCTGTGCTGGCTTGATTGGTCACTCGTTCAGTAGCACTTTCAGGTAGACCTAAACCTAGGTTAATACCACTATTACTCTGGGTCGATATATTACCAATGGTTGGCGCTGGCGCATCATCAGCTGGCAGTCTAAGCTGGGTGGCGGCGCGCACGACCTGAGTTTTGGTGGCTCCTGTATACTCACCATTATTGAATGGTACATCTTTTAAGCTTGCGCGCCCAAGCTGACCAAAGGTCAATTTATTCAACCATGAGCGATCGGCTTTGGTTGACAGTTTGACACGGCCATCACTAGTCAGCCATTCTGGATAGTTGATTTGGAGTAAAGTTTTATATTCCTGTGCCAAATCACTCAGTCCTAACTGCTGATGACTATAAGCAAGAATGGCAATGGCTTCAGGTACAGCTTCGCTAAGCGGATAATACTGAAATACCCATTTTGCGCGGTTGACAGCAGCGACATAAGCTTCACGTTCGATGTACCAGTTGGCAGCGGTCAACTCGCTTTGTGCAAATTGGTTATAAATGAAGATCATACGCTGTGCAGCATCTGGTGCATAGGGGCTGCTTGGATATTTATTAATAAGCTCTTGGAAATTAGCAAAGGCAATTCGCAGGTAGGCGGTGTCGCGCTCTGATTGGTTCATCTTAAACAGCTTAATACCCTCAGATGAGCCTTGCATATTGGCTACGCCGCGTACGTAATAAGCGTAGCTGACTTGGGGGTTGGATGGGTAGAGACCAATAAATCGATCCGCACTGGCCGCTGCCGTCTCATAACTGCCGCTGGCATATTGAGCGTACATGATGTCAAGCAATGCTTGCTCAGCATATTGTCCAGTTGGATAAAAGGTACGTAAGCTGGTTAAGTCTTCAATAGCCTGATTATAGCGTCCTTTATCGATCTGCGCGATGGCTTCACTATAGTAACCTTGTTCTGATTTCTCAGCAGTTTCGATTGTATCGCTGTCTTTATTGGTCAGGTTTTTAAAGGTCTGACAGCCTACTAAGTTTACACTTAGGGCAAGCAAGGTCACTGACGATATTTTGATAAACGTGTTGCCAATAGGGCGCATACTTCTTCTCCGACACAAGACGTACAATAGCGGTGGCGCTATCACACTCATAACAAGGTTAATAATAAAAAGCTGACTATCAAGATATAAAATAATAATGGATAAAACAACCAATTATAAAAACAAATAATTGCCCACTATTGGACAAAGTTGCCACATAGCATACAGCAAAATCTTGCTTACTTTATAGAATAACGTCTGCTTCGTCTATTTTTTCGTGCGCTATTTTGTAGTCATGTAGCCATTTATAAATAAAATACGGATGAACAGGCATTTATATGATGACGTCACCACTCATTATCTGGCGATTAATAAGACGTCACAGGCTAAATTTTGGATAGTTTAGCATGAGCGACTTTACTGAGCGACGACAAATCGCGCGATTCATTGCAAATATACAGTAAATTACGGCAACGTTATATTATAGAGAGTTATAAGATAGGCTATTTATTTGATAATGAAGCCACTATCACTGCTTGTAGGCGTAGGGTGAAAGGGGATGAGCATGGTACACTATGGCGATAGTTAACTGACTTTCTATGGCGCTTTTTGGAAGTTTAAAATAAATACTCCATGAATTGCGATTATAAAGTCCTATAACGTCCATCCTTATGACTGGTTCATTTATGAATTTGGTTACCTAAAAATCTGCTATGAATAATAATGCTATGACTACAAACGTAACACCGAAACAGACAAACGATAACGAGTTATCAGCGCAGCCGCTTTTTGAGCAGGATGAGTTGCTAAATGATGACGCGTTACTTGATGCTGCACTACTGAATGATGGGTCCGATGAAGAGTCAGCTCTTGAGTATGAAGAGATCGATGCGTATGGTGATGAAAGCTATGATGATGAAAGTTATGAGCCTGATGCCGCTGGACAAGTCATACCGCAAGTCATTAATATGACTCATACCGTGACTGAAGAGGAGGCGGGTCTGCGTATAGATAAGCTTGCCTCACAGGCTTTCACCGACTTCTCACGAGCGCAGCTACAAGGCTGGATCAGTGATGGCAGCTTACTACATAATGGCAGCGTGCAAAAACCCAAGCAGCGCGTCAAAGCGGGCGACGTGATACATCTGTCTACGACATTGCAGCAGCATAGCGAAGATCAGCCCGAAAACATCGCTATCGATGTCGTCTATGAGGATGAGCATGTGCTCATCATCAATAAGCCCGTCGGTATGGTGGTGCACCATGGCGCTGGCAATCAGACAGGCACGTTGGTCAATGCGCTACTGTATCACTATCCACAGCAGCATCATCTGCCGCGTGCAGGTCTGGTACACCGTATTGATAAAGATACCTCAGGGTTATTGCTCATTGGTAAAACCAAACCTGCGCAAATGGCCTTGATGGAGCAGCTAAAAGACAAGTCGGTATATCGTCATTATCAGTGTGTAGTAGCGGGCGATCAAGCAAGCCTCATGCGCCATCGCCGTATTGATGCGCCAATTGGTCGTCATCGTAATCAGCGTACTAAGATGACAGTGATGACAGCAGGGCGCGAAGCGGTCACGCATTTATTAAATATTACGGCGCTCAATGACAATTATTGTCTGCTCGATGTCGGACTTGAGACGGGACGTACCCATCAAATTCGGGTGCATTTGAGTCACATCACTTATCCTATTGTGGGTGACCGCGTCTATGGTGGTCGTCGTCAGTTGCGCGCAGGCTTGACAGAGGCGCAGCGTCAGGCAATTAGTAATTTTCCAAGGCAGGCCTTGCACGCTTATGCTTTAGGATTCGTGCATCCAACGACAGGTGAAGATATCGAAGTCACCACCCCTATTCCTGAAGATATGCAACAACTTATCGCAGTGCTAAGCGATGGCTATGAAGATGAGTAGTATATGAATAAGCTTCCATTGACAATGCTGGCTCAGTGCAATGAGGTGACGATATTTCAGACAGCCGCCTTGCAGATAACTGACTGTGAAGATAACGGCTTTGAAGGAGCTGATGGTAGGTTTGCCGATTTTGAAAATACCGCACCCAAAACGTACGCCGAAAAATCCCAGCAAATGCGACAGACGGGGCAGACAAGCTATGGTAATCTGAATCTTGGACTGCATGTCGCTGATACCCCTGCACGGGTGTTAGACAATCGTATGCAGCTATTAGCGGCTATCAATCAGCAGCAGCGTACTGCTATCAAACGCCTGCACTGGGTCAATCAGGTTCACGGCAAGCAGATTCATGATGTTGATACCATCGCATTTAGTATGTGCCCAGTAGATGCTGATGCAATGGTTAGTCAGCAAGCTGATCTTGGGCTAGCCATTATGACCGCAGATTGCGTGCCTATCGTTCTATATCAACCAGCAAGTGGGCAGATAGCCGCGATTCATGCAGGTTGGCAGGGGTTAGCGTGCGGCATTATCAAAGCCACTGCTGAGCGCTTTACGGCAACGGGTGATATGATGGCTTGGATAGGGGTTTGTATTAGCCAAGCCCACTACGAAGTAGGCAGGCAGGTTCGAGATAAGCTATTTGCAGGCTGCATAGAAAATAACTCATTATCAGCTGAGCATCTGGATAATTTTGCTGCGCTATTTTCTATAGCCGCCAATTCTATTGATGGTAACGACAAAATAAAGCTGGATCTACCGAAGCTTGCTGCCTATCAATTACAGACGTTAGGCATTCGTATCTGCAACAATGCAGCGATTGACTGTAGTTATGCCAATGCTCATTATTATTCTTATCGGCGCCAGACACATTTGCAGCAGCCAGCAACAGGACGTATGGCATTGATTATTGTACGCAGTTCAGCTGTTTAGATATCATACGTAAAAAAATCTTAAAGTGACTGAAAATAGAAAGCATCTGAGAATAAAAAGGCAACGGAGAATAAAAAATAGCAAGTCTTAGCCCGCTATTTTTTATTCTCAAAACAATTATTGCTCGTATTAGCATACAGAATCGCTCGACTTGGGTACAGATAGTCCGAATAGTGGACGTAAATACAAAGCTAAAAACGTCCCTGCCATTGCTAGTATACCCCAAATATAGCCATGTAAACTAAAAGAGGCGATACCACCGAAGTAAGCACCAATATTACAGCCAAACGCAAGACGCGCACCGTATCCCATCATTAAACCACCCATCACTGAAGCGGCAAAATTACCCGCCGTAATCTGGGTGAATTTGAATAAACCGCCTGCCGCCGACGCGATAAATGCCCCAATGATAATGCCGATATTCAGTACGGTCGTTGAATCAGCAAAAATAGAGGCATCAAGCGCCGCTGCATTCGCGCCTTGCCAATAACCCCAGCTGGCGACATCAACGCCCAAACCATTAGCAATTTTAGATCCCCATAGCGTGAATGCGGAGGTAATACCCCAAGGTTGACCACGTGTGAGCAAGGTGAGGGCATTAAGTAGGGCTAAGACAATCGCTGCAGCAAACAGCGGCCAAGAACCGCGAAAAATCCGTTTCCATCCCCTCGCAGAGGGTACTGGCGCCATTTTAGGTGCATCTGTTTTCTTCTCAACCACTAATGTTACCCAGGCAATCAAACCGAAGAGTACAAGTGAGACTATCCAAGCGCCTGTATAACCAAGACCTGTCGAAGTAGCAAGAGAAAAAGACTCAAACGCTGGCATCTCTTCTGTCCAAAACGGCAGATGATAAGCACCAATCGTCGCGCCAATGACAAAGAAAATAAAGGTGATAAACATCACCGAGCGCCCACCACCTACCGCATAAAGCGTACCAGAAGCACAGCCACCCCCAAGTTGCATACCGATACCAAATACAAAAGCGCCTACTAGCAAGCTGACACCGACGGGCGACACATAACCTGCAACTGGACCTCCAAAGAAGGTCGTACCGTAGGCAAGTATAGGGGCAAATAATGTCACAGCCACTGCTAGCATCAGCATATGAGCGCGCATCGCCTGCCCATTGCCGACCGCCATCAGTCGTCTAAATGCTGAGGTGAATCCAAAACGCGCGTGAAAGAGCGTATACCCTAGCAGCAGACCAATGCCAAGAAGCAATGATTGAGAAAGGTGCTGGGTAACTAATAAGTAAATAAGCATCATCAATGCAGCGATACTGCCTGCTGTTATTAACACTTTTTGTGGCGAATCCAATGTAAGACTGTCCCTTAAAATGGGGTCTCGCGTATCGTTCACAGGTTGAACTCTAGTAGTTGTCGTCAAGGTAATATCGTCCTTTTCCTATGCATTTAGGCGCAATGATTTATTTCCAATACGTTTTAGCATATTTATATTTGGAATATTTGAAGCGATTTATTGAATGAGGATTGAATAAGCGCATCATCATAATCCTATTGTTCTTGAAATAAAAATTACTTTATAAGAAAATTTAGAATGAGCATAGATAAATATGGAATAATAGCAATCTAGTGGTAATGAGTGAATATGGGTCACAACGTTTTCGCAGATATTTATGGATGATTATCAAATGAGAAGAGTTGCTTGAACCTATAAAGGCAGCTTAAATACTGAGATGAAGAGCAGTTATTGACACAAGTCAGTTGATAATCTACCGAATATCGCTACAGTATGCACTCATAAAACAAGCGCCACTAGAGAGTAATATACAAGATATGATTGAATTTACTAAAGCTTGCCTCATATTAATCAGCAGATAACGCTCAGCAGTGGTATGTACATTTTTGATAGCTGTACAGATCGGTATGAGCCGTGTTTAAATTCCAAATTTTCAAAATACTATTATCCATTTAATTGACCATTAGAGTTTGTATGACGATATCTAAAACGCCTTTTTTAGCTTCCACAGATAAAACCCCTAACGTCACTATGGCGGTTATTTATCATAGCAACTATGGACACACGAAACGCGTTGCAGAAGCAATAGTGCAAGGCGCCCATCAACAGCTGCCAGAAGCGCAGGCTAGGGCAATTGATGTCTATGATGTGGATTGGGATTTTGTCGATCAAGCAGATTTGTTGGTATTCGGCAGTGCAGCCTATATGGGTAGCGTGACAGCAGGATTTAAAACCTTTATGGATGAGACATCCAAGCGCTGGTATCAACGCAAATGGGAGGGTAAATTGGCCGCTGCCTTTGCCAATTCAGGAGGTTTGAGCGGTGACAAATTGGCCGTATTGCAGCAGATCTCTTTATATGCAATGCAGCATGGTATGAACTGGATCGGCTTGCCACTGATGCCCACAGGTCATGAAGCGCATGACCTTAACCGTCTAGCAAGCTATTTAGGATTGATGACGCAGTCGCTTAATGCGCCACCCGAGGAGACACCGGGTAAAGGTGATATCGACACTGCTATATGGTTTGGTGAGCATCTGGCAAAGACAATTATTAAGCATCAGCCAGCGAGCCAAATGGTTTAAAAGCCAGAACGGACAGCTAGAATAAATAGGCGGACTCTAAATAAATATCAAAAGCAGACAGCAATCTTGACGTCTGCTTTTTTTATGCCACTTATTTGTGAGTAGCCAGACCAATATCAACTCGATTTGTACTAGCGTTGACGGGAATAGGGCTATCAAAAAACTGAAAGGCTTGACAACCCGTGAGTAGTGTCATCAGCATCAGCGCACAGGGAACAGTAAACAATTTCATAGCGATTTTTGATATACCTTTTTAGTGAGCAAATACTCTTTATCATTCACTAAAACAAACCAATAATCAATAGCGAACTTTTGCTCATGATGGTTTTTATAGAAATATCTTACTCATAATATATAGTCGCTGTTTTTTCTGTTGTGTCATTGAGTAATTTATGATTCATCTCCTTGGTCTCGATAACCAACCTTAGGTTGTGTATGCATTGTGTATACTTAGCTATCAATATATATAACCATAAACGGATATATCAGTTAACTATTGTTAGTAGTTTATTATTTATTTTATGAATATAGTTAAGCTGCGTTAGTGCTTAGTCTATGTTTTTAAAGGTAATATAGTATTTTTAACTGATACGACATTTCACATGAATGTGACGAAAAGAGTTATCAAGATTTTAATGAGATATTTTGTTATTTGTAAAAAAGTATACAGAATGGGTTAATATTCACGCAAGAATAGCGAAATAGATTTATCTTAATAGGGTAAATGAGCGTTATTTGATATTTATATGTAATAATTATTGGAAACAGCTGTATATGGCTTAGCAAATCATCGTCAATTGATGATTAAGAAGTATTCATTATCCGCAATGAGACAGAGGACGTTTAGCTAAGATGTGAAGTAAGGATAAAGTAAGGTTTGAGGTAGGGGTTAAAAAGTAGTCATGAAAATATTCCTGTCAATGTTCCTATAAAAACACATTTATAATAACGATTGTAATCCGCCTAGTTTTATTAAGATTATAAATGTGCTTTGTATGATAAGAGCAGATGCGTAAAGAGATTGCTACCGTATTACCATTTATCTTCACTTATATCTACGCTCGCCACTTCTGACTAGTCACTGATGATGTCTTGCTACTGCTCTGTTTCTTCAACAATTTTGGTTTTTGCTAGCCAATATATGCCAGCTATATGAGGAAATTATGAAGCCACTTTCTGTGATGTTATCAATGCTTGTCATTGGTTTCACCTCCAGTGCCGTGATGGCTGAAGGTGCCACCCTTCCGAGCGCAAGCTTACCTGCTGTGGGTGCCGCAAGCTTACCTAATGTAAGTCCAGCAAATAGTGACTTGGTCAACCGCGGCGCGTACATTGCTCGTGCTGCTGACTGTGTGGCTTGTCACCTTGAAAATTACAGCGGCGGTACTGCCATCGAAACCCCTATGGGTAGTATTTATGCGACTAATATTACGCCATCGAAACGTTATGGTATCGGCAACTATACCGAAGCGGATCTGAAAAAAGCGCTACAAAAGGGACGCGCGCCTGATCATATGCTTTATCCTGCTATGCCCTATCCGTCTTATAATGGTATGAAGGATGAGGACATTAGTGCTTTATTCGCTTATTTGCAGACAGTGCCAGCCATTGATGAAGCGCCTGACTACAAAACAGATCTGCCATTCCCTTTTAATATTCGCAGCCTTATGTTGGGTTGGAATTTTCTTAACGTTCCCTCTTCTAACAAGCGCGAAGGTCTAACCGAAGTACAGCAGCGCGGTGAGTATTTGGTCAATAATCTTGAGCACTGCGGTACGTGCCATACGCCGCGTAACAGTACTATGGGCTTTGATAAGGACAATTACTTGTCAGGTGCTCAGCTGGGTACGTGGCACTCGCCAAATATTACCCCTGATAAGTCAAGTGGTATTGGTAATTGGAGCGAGCAAGATATCATTACTTATCTGCGCACAGGTGAGCTGGATCAACGCGTTTTTGCAGGTGGACCGATGGGTGAAGTTGTGGCTCATAGTACTCGTTATCTCAAAGATGATGACTTGAGTGCCATCGCCTCTTACCTCAAAGCCATACCTGCTATCCAAACGGATAATAAGGTTCAGGCGGTTGACGCGTCTCGTCTAAAAAGCCCAATCAATGAATCTATCACTCATGACCTTCTTGCGCAAAAAGACTATTTGGCTCAAGCAAAGGCTCAAGTAAGTGGCGGTAGTAACTCACCAGAAGCACTGTATCTGGCTGCTTGTGGTAGTTGTCATGGTGTCGATGGTTATGGCCAGCCTGATGCCCGATACGCTCCGATCGTTGGTTTAAGTAGTATTCGTCGTGAACAGCCTGACGATCTCGTTAATGTGATTCTTCATGGGGTTGATGGTGCTACCAATACCAGCCCGAAAATGCCTGGTTTTTCAGAAGAGCTCAATAGTGAGCAGATCGCTGGTATTACTAACTATGTCCGTACGAACTTTGGTAGTCTTGATAGTAGTGAAGTCAGTGCAGCCGATATCGAGCGCATCGCAACCACTGGCGCTGATCAGCCATTTTTAATCAAATATGCAGGTCTACTGGCCATACTAGGTATTATCGTAGCGCTTGCTATTATCATCTTTATTATTCGAGCGATTATGCGTTCTAGGCGTCGCCGCTAGTTTGAATGTATGCGCTCAAACAGCAAAGCTGATAATGTTATAAAGGCGTTTTAAGCGCTTATTACCAGATATAGATTAAGTACCAGAGGGTAGAGCACCAACACTTGAGATGATAAAAATATCATATAGGGTGAGCAGATAATAAAAGGTAGCTTACCGTCACGTACGAACATCCCCTTTAAGGACATTAACATGAAAGATATGCTTCAATCACCAACGCGGCGCCAACTGCTCTCAATGATCGGTAAAACGGCGGGTGCCACTGCAATGTATCAGGCAATGACCACTTTGGGTTTTGCGTCTGAATCTACTTTTAAAGAATCTATGGATCTCAAAGGTGCTCCTCCTGGCGCCAGTATTGTGATCCTTGGGGCAGGTCTTGGTGGTCTTACGGCTGCCTATGAGCTGCGTAAAGCAGGTTATGACGTCAAAGTACTCGAATACCAAAACCGTGGCGGTGGACGTAGCTGGACGCTCCATAGTGGCGATAGATACACTGAGCTTGGCGGCGAAGAAGTCACTTGTGATTTTGAAGAGGGCAATTATTTTAACGGTGGACCATGGCGTTTGCCAAGCCATCACTATGCCGTATTTCACTATTGCAAAAAGTTTGGCGTTGAGATGCAGCCGTTTATCCAAACTAATGATCGTGCTTATTTGCACCGTACAACTCACTTTGGCGGAGCACCGCAGCGCTTGGGAGACGTAAAAAACGACATACAAGGTAACGTAGCCGAGCTGTTATCAAAAGCGGTGAACGTGGGCGGTCTTGATCGCTCGGTAAATACTGAAGATAAAGAAAAGCTGCTCGAAGGTTTAAGAGGCTGGGGCGTGCTTGATAAAGACTATCGCTATAAAGCTAGTAATGAGACGACCAAGCATCGTGGTTTTGATGTCTTTCCTGGTGGAGGCTTGATGCCAAATGAGACTCCATCGAAGCCTCTACCGTTTAGTGAGATATTGAATTCAGGCATGTGGTCAGACATTTATAATAATCATATGACCTATGTTCATCAGCCAACGATGTTCCAGCCAGTAGGCGGTATGGGTAAAATCGGTGACGCTTTTACTCGCGAGTGCCGTGATATGATCGAGTTTAATGCTAAAGTCACTAAGATTCATCAAGACGAAAGTGGCGTTACAGTCAATTATGTGGATAGTAACAATCCAGATGGCCCGATGAAAACCATACGTGCAGATTGGTGCGTCTGTAATATCCCGCTTACAGTCTTAACCCAGATTGATATTAACGTCTCAAAACCGATGAAAAAAGCAATGGCGGCGGTCCCATATGATACGTCTTACAAAGTGGGCTTAGAATTTAAACGTCGCTTTTGGGAAGAGGATGAATGGATCTATGGTGGCTTGACTTATACTGACATGCCCATTGCACAGATTGCTTATCCATCAGAAAATATGTTTAAAGATGGCTCAGGCGTATTGTTAGGAGCTTACGGCTATGGTCCGACCTCTTATAAGTTCAATACATTAACCCCGCAAGAACGTATCAACGTATCGCTGGCTTATGGTAAATATATCCATCCACAGTATCCAGAAGAGTTCCGTGCAGGTACGTCAGTTGTATGGCACCGTATTCCATGGACGCTTGGGTGTTACGGCATTTGGAGTGAATCAAGCCGTGATCAGCATTATGATACGCTATGCAGCATTGATAACCGTATTGTGCTGACAGGCGAGCATTGCTCACATATTCCTGCTTGGCAAGAGGGCGCCATTCTATCAGGTATCGATGCTGCCAATCGCTTGCATAAAAAAGCAAAAATGCTTGGTTAGGTGTTACTAATGTTTTATAACGACTTAACCAGATTTTATAACGATAAAATTCAGAGGCTATCATGGACAATATAACCATGGAAAACATGAAATCCAAAGCGTTTGCTATAATATTGTTGAGCATGGGCGGTACTATTGCATTATCAGGCTGTAGCCAAAATGCAGACAGCGCAGAAACAATAGCCAGCAAGCAAGAACAAGACTTTTTACAACCTCCAGATAATCAAGAAAGCCGCAACACAGGTGCTTGGGGTGCAGTCTTTATGACTCGTGAAGAGCTAAAGGATCCTACTATCAATATCGTTGATGTCAGCTCCCTTCCTGATAATATGGAGAACGATGCAAGCCTCACAAAGTGGGAAGCAAAGTTTGAAGGTACTAATGGTTTTGTCACGACCGATGGTGCTAAGTTATACCACGATTCTTGTGCAGGCTGTCATATGCATAAAGGCGAGGGTGCTTATGGTGCAGGTTATTATCCACCACTGGCTAACAACAGTAAAATGCAGTCGAAACACTACATTATTGATATATTAATTAATGGCTTTCGCGGTATGCCATCATTCCATATGATGATGAATGATGAGCAAATGGCCGCTGTGACTCAGTATGTTGTCCAAGATTTAAATGGCTTTAAAGATACGGTTACGGCAGATGACGTAGCACAGCTAAGACATGCTCACCCACCAGGTTATGATCCAAGCGAATAAGAGGGTCTTACTCAGTCTTAAGTAATGACTATAAGCAGTTCGATGTAAAAAAAGCGCCTGATAATATTATCAGGCGCTTTTTTATTGATTTTTTTATATATAAATAAGTTTGTTAATTATCGGGGACT
>JARIAA010000224.1 GCA_029264635.1 Psychrobacter sp.
ATGTGCGTGATCCCAATTATTGGGGTCGTGATTTGATGGTCAATCGTGGTCGTTATAACTTTGATAGGATTAAGTTTGTCTATTATCAAAGTGATGAGATTGCTTTTGAGGGTTTTAAATCGGGTCAATATCGTTTCCGCCCGGAGAATAAAGCTTCTAATTGGGCAACAGGTTACGATTTCCCCGCCGTCAAAGCCGGTCTTATTAATAAAGAAACCATCAGTAGCAAAAATCCCGTCCCGATGCAGGGTTTGGTGATAAATATGCGCCGGCCCATTTTTCAAGATATTCGCGTTCGCCAAGCCTTGACGGCGGCTTACGACTTTGAATGGATGAATAAAACTTTATTCCATGGGCAATATGAACGTTTGCACAGCTTCTTTCATGGCTCAGAGCTTGCCGCTACTGGTACGCCATCTGCAGCTGAGATGCAGGTATTAAGTCCATTGCTGGCTAAGCTTGAGCCAATTCAGCGGCAAGCGGTATTAACGGAATGGCAATTGCCAACCAGTGACGGTAGCGGCTTTAATCGCAAAGCGTTATTAGAGGCGCGGCAGCTGTTGCTAGATGCGGGTTTTTATTATCGAGATATGAAGCTATACCAGCCTGATGGGAAGCTCGCTGAAATCGAGGTTTTGATGATGGGCGATACCATGGGACGTGTATTATTGCCTTATATTCGTAATCTAAAGCGTTTGGGCTTTGAGGCGACCTTACGCCAAGTGGATGGGCCCCAATATTATGAGCGCGTACGGCGTTTTGACTATGATATGGTCGTCGACAAATTTGCACAAAGCTTATCACCTGGTGCGGAGCAAGTGGGTTTTTGGGGCAGTGCTGCCGCTGATGAAGCAGGTAACTACAATACAGTCGGTATCAAAAATGCCGCTATTGATCAGATTATAGAAGATCTTGGCAACGCCGAAAATCGTGACGAGATTATCTTATATACTCACCTACTTGATCGCTTGTTACGAGCAGGTTATTACTTGGTGCCTCTATATGGTAAGTCTAGTACCAATGTCGCTTACTGGGATCAATATTGTCATACTGAGAAACTGCCAACCAACGCCATCGGTATCGACTATTGGTGGACAGATAAAGCAGCAGAAGCCCGTGTCAATCAATATTTGAAGCAATAGCTGAAATTCAGTATCTATAACAATGGTCCAAAAAATAGTTTAAAACAATCAGTAATAGGTACTTTTCATTTTAACGTTTTATATCATTTAAAAATTTAGTGCACAGCATTAGCAATAAAGATAACTACTGGTAAGGATTTAATATGAGTATTCGTATTCACCCCATCAAAGCATTTAATGACAACTACATCTGGACATTGATTAACGAGAGCAATAAACAAGTCATTGTGATTGATCCAGGTCAAGCTGAGCCTGTGATTGATTATTTGGAAGCACAAGGTTTGGAGCTAACGTCCATCTGGACCACGCACCATCATCACGATCATATCGGCGGCGTCGCTGGGCTACAAGAATCTTACCCGATGACCCACTTGGTCGCGCACGCTGAGCATACTGTAGATGAAGATCAGACGATCAAAGATGGCAGTACGGTAAGCGCATGGGGCTGTTCTGCGCAAGTGTGGGATGTCTCGGGCCATACTGCAAGCCACGTGGCGTATATATTGGATATTGATGGGCACAAGCATTGCTTTTGCGGGGATACCCTGTTCAGTGCAGGTTGCGGGCGCGTTTTTACGGGGACCATTGAGCAATTGCACGAGAGCTTTAAGCGTTTAGATGGGCTACCTGACGAGACATTGCTCTATCCAGCTCATGAATATACTGCTAGTAATCTGCGTTTTGGTCTATCTATTGAGCCTGCGAGTGAAGCGATGCAGCAAGCCTTGGCACAAGCTGAAGAAAAAACCGCTCAGGGCATTCCAACATTGCCTGTGACTTTAGAGCATGAGCGCGCGGTTAATGTGTTTTTACGCACGCAAGAGCCAAGTGTGCTCGCAGGCGTGAAATCTAAAATGACTATCGACGATGATAAGTCTTTGACGGTATTTGCAGCATTACGTGAGCTGAAAAACAACTTCTAAATTCTAAGTTGTCATTTCTCTTTATTTTAGGAAGCTGTCATTATGGGTCGTTATATCTTAAAAAGGTTGCTGCTGATATTACCGACGCTGTTTTTGATATTGCTGGCGAATTTTGTCATTGTCCAAGCAGCACCTGGTGGTCCTGTTGAGCAGCAGCTGGCACTTATTGAGCAGGGCGCAAAAGACAATGTACTTAGTGGCAATATTGGCGCGGGTAGTGCAGGCGCAAACAACAGCACATATCAAGGCACGCGAGGTCTATCGGAGGAGATGGTAGCAGCAATTAATGCGCAATACGGCTTTGATAAGTCGGCACCTGAGCGTTTTTGGCTCATGCTAAAGAATTATGCTAGGCTTGATTTTGGCGAGTCGTTTTTTAAAGGTCAATCGGTGACGGATTTGATTATCGAAAAACTGCCAGTATCCATCTCGCTTGGGCTTTGGAGCACCTTACTGATTTATATGATCGCCATTCCACTGGGTGTCTATAAGGCTATGCATCACGGTTCAGGGATTGATAAAGTCACTGCCATGCTGCTGGCTATCGGCCATGCAATACCCATCTTTGTATTTGCCATCATACTATTGGTGTTCTTTGCCGGTGGCAGCTACTGGAATCTCTTTCCGCTGCAAGGACTAACCTCAGAGAATTTCGATCAATTAAGTGTATTGGGTAAAGTGAAAGATTATTTTTGGCATTTGGCGCTACCGCTTCTAGCCAGCACCGTTGGCGGCTTTGCGGGATTGACTTATCTGACCAAATTTAGCTTTTTAGAAGAGCTTGGTAAGAAATACGTGCTTACCGCGCGAGCAAAAGGTTTGGGTGAGCGGCAAGTGTTATACGGTCATGTGTTTCGTAACGCCATGTTGATTATTATCGCTGGTATCCCAGCGGCTATTGTTGGGATTTTCTTTGCTGGTAATTTTTTGATTGAGATTATCTTTAAGCTTGACGGTTTGGGGTTATTAGGTTTTGAAGCGATTCAGCAGCGCGATTATCCCGTGATATTTGGTACGCTATTTATCTTTACTCTGTTGGGATTGCTATTACAGTTAATCAGTGATTTAAGTTATCACTTAATTGATCCGCGTATTGATTTTGAGGGGCGCTAATGTCAAGTCATCCATTATCTCCCAAGACCTCAAATATAACTTCTATTGCTATAGAAAAAAAACGTCACCTAAATCCTATCTGGCAGGCACGCCTAAAGCGTTTTCGTCACAATCGCCTTGGTGTCATATCTCTGTTTATTTTTGTGCTGATATTTGTCATTTGTATGGCAGCCAACGTGATTGCCAATGACAAGCCGCTGCTGGTGCAGTATCAAGGTAATTACTATTTTCCTGTCCTAAAAGCCTATCCTGAAACGACTTTTGGCGGGGTGTTTGAGACTCAAACCAATTATAAAGATCCTGCAGTGCAAACAATGATTGATGAGCAGGGTTTTTATATTATGCCGCTCATTCCATTTGCCGATCAGACCCCAAACGTTGAGCTTGGCATTCCATATCCGGCCGCGCCCAATAGCCAGAACTGGCTTGGGACCGATGACTTAGGTCGTGATGTGCTGGCGCGGATACTTTACGGCATGCGGGTATCGCTATTGTTTGGTCTGGCACTGACTCTTGCGGGTGCATTCATTGGCATTATCGTCGGTGCGATACAAGGCTATTACGGTGGCTGGGTAGATTTGGCAGGGCAGCGTTTTATGGAAGTATGGGGCGGAATGCCGCAGCTATTTATGATTATCATTTTGGTCAGCTTATTTAGCCCTAGTATCACCATGCTATTTGCGATGATGTTGTTATTCGGCTGGATGGGCTTGGTAGGGTTGGTGCGGGCAGAGTTTTTGCGTGCGCGTAATTTCGATTATGTCCGTGCCGCGCGTAACCTTGGGGTGTCAGACAGTCAGATTATGCTCAGGCATATCTTGCCCAATGCTTTGGCCTCAAGCTTGTCGCAGCTCCCGTTTATTTTAACCGCTAATATCATTGCACTAACAGCGCTAGATTTTTTGGGTTACGGGCTGCCCCCTGGTTCGCCGTCACTTGGTGATCTGATGGTACAAGGGAAAAATAACCTTGATGCCCCTTGGTTGGCCTTATCAGGATTTTTTAGCTTAACCTTTATTCTATCCTTGCTCATCTTCGTTGGCGAAGCGCTACGTGATGCCTTTGATCCAAGGCGCTCTTGATATGACAACTGATAATGTGATAACTGCCACTAAAGAAAATAACCTTTTACATGGCAATCAGAGCAATAGCCAAAATAAGCCTATGCTGAGCGTCGATAAACTTAGCATCGTCACGGACGCAGGCATCGTTCTGGTCGATAAGCTATCGTATGAGCTACGGGAAGGGAAGACGCTAGCTATAGTCGGTGAGTCAGGCTCTGGTAAGTCGATTGCCAGTCTGGCGCTATTAGGCTTGCTGCCAGACAGTTTGATGGTGACGGGTGAAGTAAGGTTAGTAAACACCATCGGTATGAGCGCGCTGCCAATTGCCAATAAAAAAGGGCGTAATGCTGCACTGCGCTTTGTTCGTGGTCAGCATATCGGTATGGTGTTTCAAGAGCCGATGACGGCGCTCAATCCACTGCATACGGTCGGCAAACAAATTGCTGAATCCTTGCGTATCAGCGGCGTAGTTAAAAAACAATGGCGCGAAAAAAGTATCGCTTTATTAGATGATGTCAATATCACTAGCCCTACTGATAAACTAAATCGCTATCCGCATGAGCTATCCGGTGGTCAACGACAGCGGGTGATGATAGCCATGGCATTGGCGCAGCAGCCTGATATCTTAATCGCTGATGAACCGACCACTGCGCTTGATGTCACCCTGCAACATGAAATCCTTGAGCTATTAAATAATCTCAAGCGCCAGCACAATATGGCAATGATACTCATCAGCCATGATCTCAATCTAGTTAAGCGTTATAGTGATGAAGTGATCGTTATGCGCCAAGGGCACACGATTGAGCAAGGGCCAACGGCAACTGTATTTAGCCAGCCGAAAGCTGAATATACGCGCTCGCTTATTCAGCAAGATTTTGGACAAGCGCTAAGTTTACTGGATGATGAAAGTCAGTCACCAACCATATTGCAAGTCAGCAACTTACAAGTACAGTTTCCAATTGAAAAAAGCATGTTTGGCGGCACTAAACGTTGGTTCGTTGCCGTAAAAGATGTCGATATGACTCTGCAAAAAGGGCAGGCGTTAGGTATCGTTGGTGAATCAGGCTCTGGCAAAACGACGATTGCCCTTGCATTAAGTCAATTACTTAGCAATCAAGCACATGTAAATGGTCAAATAATAATCAATGGACAAGACATTGCAGCACTATCAAAACGTGAGCTACGTACCTTTCGCGCGCAAATTCAAATGGTATTTCAAGACCCCTTTGCCAGTATCAACCCTCGTATGACGGTCATGCAAATCGTCGAAGAAGGCCTATTAGTACAGGGCATTGATAAGGGAGCACGGCATCAAGCAGTGATAGACAGCCTTGCTACCGTACATCTCCCTGCTGAGTTTGTACAGCGTTATCCGCATGAGCTATCAGGTTGTCAGCGTCAGCGGGTGGCGCTTGCCCGTGCGCTGATTATGCAGCCAAGTTTATTGATATTAGATGAGCCAACGTCTGCACTTGATAGCACGACACAAGTCACAGTAGTCAATTTGCTACGTGAAATTCAGCAAAAACTGCAAATTAGCTATGTGTTTATCAGCCACGACTTAAAAGTAGTACGCGCCTTATGTCAGCATATGATTGTGCTCAAAGAAGGAAAGTGCATAGAGTCAGGAGTTACCGAAGCTCTGTTTAATGACCCACAGCATCCTTATGCAAAGCAGTTATTGCAGGCAAGTATGATTTAGCCTAAGCAAAAATTAAACAATGATTCAAACCTAAAGAAATTGGAACATCCTACATGATTGGCAGGCTCAAAGTAAAACCCATTAAAGCGCGAGATACTAGCGAGCCAAACCGTCCCTCAACCACGCTTGAGCTGTTGTTTGACTTAGTTTATGTCATTGCTGTGGCAGCCGCTGCAAACGGTTTTTATAATCGTTTGAGTGAGCATGATCTCTCAGGATTTTTAACCTTTATCATTGCGTTTTTTATCCTATGGAATGCTTGGACCAGCTTTACGTGGTTTGCCTCAGGGTACGATCCTGACGATTGGTTTTATCGCCTCTCAGTGATGTTTCAGATGTTTGGTTCGCTCATGATAGCGGCTAATATCCATCAGTTTTATGAACAAGGGCTCACCTGGATTGGCGTGACGGGTTATGCGATTATGCGGCTGGCAAGTTGTAGTCAGTGGTGGCGCGTCTATCGACAAGTACCAGGTCATCAAAAGGTCGCTTGGCGCAGTATGATAGGCTTGTTAACTTTGCAAGCTATGTGGATAAGCTGTCTATTTTTACCTGCTTCATTACAAACCCCAGCCTTGTTTTTGTTTATCGTAGCAGAGTTACTGATGCCAGTTTGGGCGCGCTCAGAGCAGTTCAATAACTGGCACCCTGGACATATTGCAGAGCGTTATGGGCTGTTGACTATTATTGTATTGGGTGAGGGCGTCGTCGGGGTTAGCAACAGTATTCAGTATTTTTTGGTGAATTCTGCATCAGCTGCAAGCTCTATTATCTTCTTAGGGTCAAGCTTAGTCGCTCTGGTTTTTTCTTTATGGTGGTTATATTTCATCGTTCCTTTCGATACTATTTTGAATAAAGAGCGCCGTCGTCATGATTTGTTTTTATTTGGCTACGGCCATTTTTTTATCTTTGCTTCAATCGCAGGGCTAGGCAGTATGCTAAATTTGGTCACAGAATCGGCTGCCGCTGACACCAGTGCTCCTGACTATCAAATTATCTCCCAGTCTTATGCAATGGGTATGTTGATGGGTATGTTGACTGTATTTTTATTGACCCTCACGATACTGCGCGAGTTAATGTGCCTCAAATCAAGACATAATATCGTGGCAATGCTTATCGCCTTGACTATTATTGGACTAAGTTATATAGCAGTGGCGCAGGGCTTAAATATTACTTATGGTATTTGGCTAAGTATTTTGGCGCCCATGGTGATGATTTGGTATTTTGGTCAAGACAATAAGCAGTGGCTGGTTGAAAAGAATAGTTAATAGCGATTTTTGATATGTGCTCACTTGCGCTCAGTTAAATAATATCGTTTGCCTATTTGATAACTCCTGTTTTGAGCAGGCTGATTAAAGATATTGTTTGCAGTTCAAAGTCTGTTATTAAGGACACAACAGTTCACAATAATGTCTGGTTTTTAAAGACCATAGTGTCACAATCACGTTGGACAGTAGTCCTCTATTATAGGCGTTCTTTTTTAAACCAGCCGACTAAGACTGTCGTTATTTAATCATTGACACTATTCTTAAAAAGGATTTTTTATGCCCACAAAAAAACAAAAAATTATTTCTAAGTTAATAAGTACTGATACTTTGCAGTATGCAGGCTACCTAGCAGTTGCCAAAACTCGAGCGAAGATATTAAACGTTTTTTCACACTTAATGACGATACCAAGACCTCTACTATTTGTCGGTGAGGAGGCGTGTGACGAGCTGTGTGACATGATTATCAATGAAGGCAATTGCAATGTATTTATCGTCACTGACGCAGTGCTTAACAAGCTGGGTATACCAGCTAAAGTCACAGACTACCTACAAAAAAATAATATTGACTATCATATCTACGATGGCATTACGCCAGACCCTACTTTTAAAGTGGTTGAAGAGGGCTTACGTCAGTCTGTGGATGCGCAGTGCGACGCGGTATTGGCTATCGGCGGCGGTTCAGTGATTGACGCGGCCAAAATGATTGCACTGTGTCAAAGTAACGAGTGTCAGCCAAAACAGCTTATGGGACTTTTTAAAGCCAAAAAACCTTGTATGCCGCTATATTGTATCCCAAGCACGGCAGGTACTGGCTCAGAGGCGACGCTTGGTGCAGTGTTGTCAGATGATAAAACCCATCAAAAGGCGATTGCTATTGATCCAAAAATGATGCCATTAGCGGCCGCTATCGACTCAACTATCATGCAAGGTATGCCGGCGCACATTACAGCGGATACTGGTATTGATGTTCTCACCCATGCTTTGGAGGCGTGGATGAGTATCAATGCTAGCGCTGAGACCGATTATTATGCCGCTTCTGCTGTCAAGTCAGTTATGCAGTATTTACCGATTGCTTATACAAGTGGCGGTGACCTTAAAGCCAGAGAAGAGATGGGCGTAGCAGCGCATTACGGTGGTCTTGCTTTAAACAGAGCAGGTCTTGGTTATGTTCATGCTATTGCACACCAATTAGGGGCTTATTATAGTGTCCCACACGGCCGTGCTAATGCGATCGTGCTGCCTTATGTACTGGAGCTTAACCGTCAAGTAAGTGAAAAAAGATTAGCAGTACTGGCAAGAAAGACGGGCATTGTAAAGCGCGCTCAAGCTAGCGATAGCGCCGTAGCCGATTATTTTATCGCTCAAGTAAAGGAGTTACTTAAAACGGTAGGTATTAGCCCAATTGTCAAAGACATAAAAGAAAGTGACTTTGACAGTATCGCCAAAGCAGCTGCTAAAGAGGTTAGCGATACTTATGCCGTCCCTACTTATATGACAGCGTCAGGGATCAAAGATATTTTGATGAAAATTAAGCAGGCAAGTGATGCACAGGTAATTAAGGATAACGACAATAATAAAGCGGCATAAGATATAAAACCTTATATGGCTAAATACAGTCAGTTTTGTATACATGGTGTTTATGATTGCTTGAAAACGGGTCAAAAGTTCTTCATATACCATGGTATAGGAATCTTTTGGTACTGCTGCTTTGGTATTTCCTAAGGGTTGCTGTTGTTTAATCCCGTAATGCTTAGGATATTTTTATGAGATATAAGTTAAAGACAGGCGCTGCTGCGGTGGCAGTAATGGTCATTAGTACCGTTTACGTCGGCTGCGCTGCTACTGAGAAAACGCCTACTACTAGCGCCATTGATAACCCCTATGCGCCTACAGATGCTAATTTAGCTGTAGCTACGCTTGCAGGTGGTTGTTTTTGGTGTGTGGAAGCAGGTTATGAGAAAATCCCTGGTGTTGTAGAAGTGGTTTCAGGCTATAGTGGCGGTCAGACTGAAAATCCCACTTATAATATGGTATCGGCAGGTGGCACAGGTCATACTGAGGCGGCGCAAGTATATTATGATCCGCAGCAAATCAGCTATGAAGGTATCATACAGGCACTTTGGCGTATTGCCGATCCTACTGATAATAAGGGTCAGTTTGTAGACCGCGGTACGCAGTATCGTCCGGCTATTTTTTATAACACTGAGCAAGAAAAGCAGATAGCAGAAGCGGCCAAACAATCTTTGCAACAATCGGGCGTGTACGATAAACCTGTCGTCATTGAGATTGTGCCTGCTAGCACATTTTATCCCGCAGAAGAGTATCATCAAGATTATTATAAAAAGAACCCACTACGCTACAAGGCCTATACTTTCAATTCTGGTCGTTATCAGTTTATCGAGAGTGTTTATGGCAAGGATTATCAGCTAGATTTTAATCAGTTTAAGCCTGAAATTAATAATACAAAACCAGTAAGCACAAGTAAGGCTATCGACAGCAACGTCAGGACAGGTTTTGATCCAGATACGTTTGTGAAGCCAGCTCAAATGCAGCTGAAAAAATCACTTAGTGACATCCAATATAAAGTCACTCAAGAAGAGGGGACTGAGCGCGCCTTTGATAATGCCTATTGGGATAATAAAGCGTCAGGTCTCTATGTCGATGTAGTATCAGGTGAGCCGCTATATTCCTCGCGTGACCAGTATAATTCTGGTACGGGCTGGCCAAGCTTTACCCGTCCACTTGATAGCAGTTTAGTAGTAGAAAAAGCAGATCGTGGAATATTTGGAACTCGTACCGAGATTCGCAGTCGTTATGCGGACTCACACGTAGGCCACGTGTTCGATGATGGTCCAGCGCCTACAAATAAACGCTATTGCATGAACTCAGCGGCAATGCGTTTTATTCCACTGTCAGAGATGAAAGCGGCAGGTTATGGCGATTGGATCGATGAGGTAAAGGCTATTGCGTAAGTTTAGCAACACTTACCCTAAGCCTATTTTAAGCAAAAAATAATTATAAAAAAGGACGCCCAGTGCGTCCTTTTTTATGATTGGATTATACAATTGGCAGGTCTTAAAAAGCAGGCTGGCGTCTAGGTATGGCATTCAAAAACTCATTACGTGCTTGATTGTCATGAACGAACGCACCAAGCATAGCAGTACTGCGGGTGGTCGAATGCTGCTTGTTCACGCCGCGCATCATCATACACATATGAGCGGCATCCATTATCACAGCCACACCGCGGCAGCCTGTGACATCCATAATCGTTTGAGCAACTTGCTCACTGAGGTTTTCTTGAATCTGTAAACGACGAGCAAACATATCGACGATACGTGCAAATTTCGACAACCCTAATACCTGACCATTTGGCAAGTAACCAATATGCGCCACACCGTGGAAGGGTAGCATATGATGCTCACATAGCGAATAAAACTCGATATTTTGTACCAATACAAGCTCACGGTTGGTCGATGGAAATACGGCGTTATTAACGACCTCATCCAAATTTTGATGATAACCTTGAGTCAGATGAGCAAAGGCTTTTGCTGCCCGTACAGGCGTATCTTCAAGACCAGGACGTTCTAAATCTTCACCCGTTGAGCCAATCAATTGACGATAGGATTCGATGCTTTCTTGATAATCTGATGTTATTATTGGGGTGTTACTCATAAGGGTGGCAGCCATCCAAAATGTGGGTGTAGCTTAACGCTAAATCCTTGTCGATAAACAACGCTTATAAAGGATTTTCGTAAATATGTGCAAGCTGGGAAGGGCTGCAATTATACTCGAAATACCTCCGACTTCATACCGTTATGGGCAATAGGTCATGCTTTAGCAAAAAAGTTTAAGAAATTAAGCTTTGATAGTTTACGACTGTTTACTTAATTTGATTCGTGTATAATAAACTGTCTTTTTCTTTGATTATTTTACTGATTACTGCGTCGTGCTACTTATTTTATGATCTAAATAAGCGCTTTTTTAATCATATCGAAACATTTTATCCCCATTCGTTTTTATCGGTTAACAAGGAACTATTATGCTACTGCAAGGACAACGTTTTGTCGTGACAGGCATCGCAAGCAAACTCTCTATCGCGTGGGCTATCGCAGAAGCGCTACATCGTGAAGGGGCATCACTGATTCTCACATACCCGAACGACAAAATTAAAAAGCGTGTCGATATGGCAGCTGAGGCGTTTGAGGCGGACTTAGTGCTTGAGTGCGATGTGGCGTCAGATGCATCAATCGCTGCCTGTTTTGAGCAAGTCACTGCTCATTGGGGCGATGGCATTGATGGTGTGGTCCATGCGATCGGCTTTGCGCCGATGGATCAGCTAGATGGCGATTTTGTCAGTGCCACCACGCGTGAAGGCAGTCATATTGCTCACGATATCTCAAGTTATAGCTTTGTGGCACTGGCCAAAGAGGCACGCGCCCTGCTTGCTATGCGCCACGGTTCGATGTTGACGCTGACCTATGAAGGTAGCATTTCAGTCTTGCCAAATTACAATGTCATGGGCATGGCAAAGGCTAGCCTCGAAGCCAGTGTGCGTTATCTGGCGACATCAATGGGCGCTGAGGGTATCCGTGTCAATGCCATCTCAGCAGGTCCTATTCGCACTCTTGCAGCAAGTGGCATCAAATCATTTCGCAAAATGCTCGATATCAGTGAAAAGATTGCACCGTTACAACGCAATATCAGTCAGATGGAAGTCGGTAACGCCGCCCTGTTTTTACTATCGCCATGGGCATCTGGCATTACCGGTGAGATTATGTTTGTTGATGCAGGCTTTAACACAGTTGCTATTAGTGAGCAGCTAATGATGCTTGATGAATCAGACAAATGACTTTTTGATTAGTAAGTATAAGTATAAGGAAGGCAGCCAATTGGTTGCCTTTTTTGGTTATACTATGGGCTTTTTGGTGATGAGCCTTTAGGCGATAGATATGATAACCAAACTACCAATGTGGATATTGTGGGGCGGAGCGGTATTGGCATTCAGTGCTGGCTGCGTAAATACTGCTGCACTCATGGGCTTTACCAAACTGTCTGTATCGCATGTCACAGGCAACGTCAGCTTATTTTCAGCGGCTGTCGCCTATCTAGACATCCGTAGCGCTTTGCTCATTGGTACCTTGCTGCTGTCGTTTTTAGCAGGTGCGATATTAAGTGGGTTTGTGATTGGGCAGACGTCTCTAAAGCTTGGCAGGAGCTATGGACGGGCGCTATACATCGAAGCTATGCTCTTATTTATCAGCTATATGCTGTACCAACAACACGATTATTTATGTCAGTTGGCGTTGGCTATGGCATGTGGATTGCAAAATGCCATGGTAGCCACTTATAGTGGGGCCGTCATTCGTACGACCCATTTAACAGGTTTGACATCGGATATGGGCGCCGCAATCGGTAATTGGCTGGCAGGCCGTCCCATTAGCAAGCCTACGCTCGGTTTTCAGACGATTATTTGGTATTGTTTTTTTGGTGGTAGCGCAACAGGTGCTTTTTTATACGCTAAGGTGGGTTATGGTGCTTTACTATTACCCGTTGGCATCGTACTCATCGCTGCATTTGTCTACAACCGTGCCTCAGATCGTTTACCTGAGATAAGACAACCTAGACGCAAAAAGCGCCCAGCAAACAGATAGGCGCCTTTTAAATCAATTAAAATTACTACTGCTAACAAATGCTATTTCTTAAACGGTAAGCTTAAAAGTATTGGCTACTTGTCGTCTTCTTCATGGTCTTCATGCTCATGCAGACCTTGCATCATATCAAGCGCCGAATCATCAGTACGCTGCTGATCTTCTTTAGCAAGGTCATCTTGATTGATATCTTTTGGTGCCATTTTAGTCGTGGCGTCAGTCTTATTGCGATTATCCATAGAATGCTCCTAGTTTTTTATCGCTTAATAATGTTTTTTTGGTATTCATTAATATTAATTAAGCAAGTTTTTGAATCAACTTTACGAGTATGGAATATCACTCATGAGTTGTACAGAGACAGACTACGTCAATTTGGTGACGATGTGTAAAGATACGGTGATTTTTATTAGCCACTATGAATAAGGATGTACTTGATAAGATATTCAATCTTAGATGACACTATATTTTTTTAAGTGTCTTAACGATAAATACAGGTAGCAAATAGACACAGCTTTAAATGCAAGTCTGATTAATGAATAGCGATAGGCAAAAAATTCATTAAAGTATATGATGGATTCACTTTTACCTTTTTTTGGCAACGTAACAAGAGTAAAAATTTTGTTATGATAGCAGCGTAACTTTGTAAGGTGGCTGTAAACCTACAACGGGCTAATAGCATATATTTTTATTTTTACGATTTTTAATAATGTCTCTAGACGCAATGCAATAAGGATACTTTATGTCAGAGCAAAAACTAGACAGCCATCTTCCAGATGATGGCAACGAGTATTTATTTACCGACACCTTCCCAAAGGGCACTGGTAAAGGGCTTATCGTCGTGGCAATTGCTGCGATAGTCAGTATGATTCTCTACAACATACTTCCGTTCGATATCAATGCCAATAAAGGCCTTGCGATGCTGTTTTTTATTGGCGCGCTGTGGCTAACGGAAGCGCTGCATGTCACTATTACAGCGCTTTTAGTCGTAGTGGTGGGCGCTTTAATTGGCATACCAGAATTTGATGCTGAAATTGGCTTACAGAGCTTTGCTAACCCGACCATTTATTTGTTCTTTGGCGGTTTTGCTTTAGCGGCGGCACTGCACGTACAGCAATTGGACAAAAAAATTGCACTAAAAATCTTGTCTATGTCAGGGGGTAAGCTGAGCACCGCTGTGTTTTTGATATTCGGCGTCACAGCGTTTTTATCGATGTGGATATCGAACACGGCTACGGCAGCGATGATGTTGCCGCTTGCACTGGGTATCCTAACGCAGGTCGATCGTGAAAAAGATCGCGGCACCTTTGTTTTTGTCCTATTAGGTATCGCGTATTCGGCAAGCCTTGGTGGCTTAGGCACTATCGTTGGTTCGCCGCCTAACGCCATTGCTGCAAAAGCGCTTAATATTGCGTTTGTGGATTGGATGAAATTTGGTATTCCAATGATGCTGGTGCTATTGCCATTATTATTGGGTGCCATGTATTTGTTTCTTAAGCCCAATCTCAATCGTACAATTACGCTGGTTGAGGATGAGCCTATCGTCTGGAATAAACCTCGTATTGTGACAATTATCGTCTTTATCGTAACTGCGCTTAGCTGGATATTTTCCAAAAAGATTGGTACGGCACTCGATATTACCGATACTGATGCCGTCATTGCGTTGTCAGCCGCCGCAGCAGTTGTCAGCTTAGGTTTGGTGTCGTGGAAACAAGTGTCTGACAATACCGATTGGGGCGTGCTCATGTTGTTCGGTGGCGGTATTGCTTTATCGACTATTTTGAAAGTTTCAGGCGCCTCGCTAGTGCTTGGAGAGACGGTTGCCAACGCGCTGTCCTCTGCACCGATTATCATTGTTATGATTGCCGTATCGGCATTTATTATCTTTTTGACAGAGTTTGCTTCGAATACGGCTTCAGCAGCGCTATTAGTACCTGTATTCGCGGCGATCGCTGAACAAATGGGTCTGCCGCAAGAAGTGCTGGTATTGATTATTGGGATTGGCGCCTCTTGTGCCTTTATGCTTCCTGTTGCTACACCACCAAACGCGATTGTATTTGGCACAGGGTTGATTAAACAGTCGGAGATGATACGTACTGGGTTCATTCTTAATATTATTGCTACCCTCGTTGTCGGCTTATGGGCCTATTTTTTCTTAATTTAACTATTATTTAATAAAAAACCGATATCTGAGCAAGAGTCAGATATCGGTTTTTTTGTGCGCATATAATGTGTGTTTACATAAAATGGTCAAGTATAAACTACTTAAACGCTACTCTGTATCCTCAAGCCAGATCCAACCATTTTCTAGCCATTCCATCAGCTCATCTGGTTCGACGCCTCTCACATCTTCAATCTGCAAGCGTTCACCATTCGCTAAGCGCATCAGCAAATTGGTGGCCTTGTCATCAAAATCATCAAGGCGTTGCCCGTTGACATATATAGTGACGCCATCAGGATGCTGAGTATAGATTAAGCGATTGCTATAATCTGCTTGTAGCGTTGCCCCTTCTGTTAATGCTTGCATCAGCTCATCGGTATCTGGGGTATGCTCCGGTACTAATACATCGTATTGACGTTTACTAACCACCTCACAGACCGCTTGATGGATAATATTTGAGCCACGCTCGGACTGGAGCATTTGTAATAACTGATCTTTGATGGACTCAATACTATAGGCTTGCAGCTCACCTGAAGCTTGTGCTGTTTGGGGTAACAACATCGGTATAAACAAATGGCTATCATTGGTTGCAATATCAGCCATGCTATCAATGATCTGCATCAGATTAGGGCGACGACAGCCAAATGAAAAGGTCAAACAGTCATCTTGCGCGACGCCAAAATGCGACAATTTAGGTGGCACATAGAGCACATCGCCAGCTTGTAATATCTCATCAAAGATAATATCCCCCATATCATCAAAAATTCTGATGGGCTCATCTGCAACGAATTCTGTTTGCTCATCACAAAACTTACCCAACTGCCAACGTCTAGACCCATAGCCTTGTGCTAAAAAAACATCGTAGTCGTCGTAGTGTTTACCAACGGAGCCGCCTTTAGGCGCGTATGAGACCATAATATCATCGCGTTGCCACTGCGGGATATAGCCAAACGCTTGCCATAATTGTCCAAGCTCAGGCGACCATTGCTCAAGATTTTGTACGAGTACCGTCCATTGAGCGGGTAAATTTTCAAAGTCAGCTTCAGTAAAGGGACTTTTTTTAATTTGCCATTGAGGTTTGCTTGCTTGCTTGGTAGGCGCTTGTGTCAGCAGTCGCGCTGCCGCATCTTCTTCAAGAGCAAGTTCAAGTATATCGTCTGGCTCAAACATCTCAATCAGCTGCGGCAAGCCTTGTTTGATTAATAAAGGTTTTTTCTGCCAGTACTCTTTTAAAAACTGCTCTGCTGTCATAGAGTCAGGTAAACAAAGTGGTAAAGGGGTCATGAATATATCCGATTTATTTAATTGATATAATATTAATAGGGAAGATGGCTTTATAGCAAAGGTTTAATAGTTTATTATTGGCGCCTATGTTATTCGTTATAGGCATTTATATTTTATAAAACACTGCTGAGATATAAGTGTTTTATAAACACATAAAAAACAGGAACTTTATGAAAAAACTACATTTTATCCTTTTAATTGCTAGTGCATTTTTATT
This sequence comes from Psychrobacter sp., assembly GCA_029264635.1. Lineage (GTDB taxonomy): Bacteria > Pseudomonadota > Gammaproteobacteria > Pseudomonadales > Moraxellaceae > Psychrobacter. Next base: position 16,520 of record JARIAA010000224.1, read on the forward strand.
ACAAGCTTGTGTGCATAAGGTCGTGACCGTCCCTGCAAAAGTTGCTTATAAGACGACTAAAGGCGTCGTTAAAGGAACGGCCGCTGTTGGTAGAGCCATCATACCAGGCGATAGTAAAGATAAAGACTAGGCTGCGCGCTCATCTGCTGTATTGTCATTTTTAGCGTATGTAAATATCGAGCGCTTAGATTACGGACCTACGTTTTATTAAGTGATACTTCTCTTGGACGTTCGACAAAGATAATGGCCCCAAATAGTCCGCCAAGCAATGCCAGCGTCATATCTTTGTGGGCGTCCCAAACATCACCTTGTTGTCCATTATAAGCTTCAGCTGCTTTTGGTGATAGGGTGGTTGCAATGCCCCATTCAAATAGCTCATAAAGCAGGCTGGACGACATATTAATCATGAGCGCAATCGCGACTAAAAGCTTGGTTGATTGTATCTTAAAAATAGCTTTAGAGCTCTCAGCCATCGCAGAAAATAGTAAAAGACCGTAGCTAAAATGGACCAGCCTATCATACATATTTCGCTGCCAACCAAACACCTCACTTAAACGTACGCCAAATAATTGCTGCGTCCAATCATTGTAGGGCACATACGAATATAGATAGCGCTCCCCTATGATATGGATGACTAAAAATATAGCAGACAGCGCATAAGAGCGCGCACTAACAGCACCGTATCGATAACAGCCTAGCATCAACGCTAAAAAGAGTAGTGTGCCCATTTGATGCAGCAGATAGCTTGACCACTCTAAAGGCTCGATGCTTGCCAATACCATGACGATAAACACCGCCATAGTGCTGACAACTACAGATTTAAAGTTTCGGCTCATTTTTAAACGTGACTTATGGTTGGGCTGTTAAAGCTTGGCAATCCACTCTTTAATGGTGCGTGCTTGTGCTGCTGCATTACCCGTGTAAGTGGCAGGCGTCATTTCACGTAGGCTTGCTTTATCAGCGTCGCTAACCGCTATAAGCTCATCGCTTTCAACGAACATCAGCATGGCTTCGCGGGTCATGGCATTACCACGAGTTAAAGCTTTGAGCTTCTCGTACGGGTTTTCAACACGGTAGCGACGCATGACCGTTTGAATCGGCTCAGCTAACACTTCTTGTGCATTGTCCAAGTCATCATTTAATCGCTGTGCATTCAATTCAAGCTTGCTAACACCTTTTAGGCAAGCATCAAAAGCAATCATGCTTTGAGCTAAGCCAACACCGATATTACGCAGCACGGTAGAGTCAGACAAATCGCGCTGCATACGTGAAATCGGCAGTTTTTCGCCCAAATGTGCCAGCATGGCATTGGCAACACCCAAGTTACCTTCTGAGTTTTCAAAGTCAATAGGGTTAACTTTATGTGGCATCGTAGAAGAACCTACTTCACCATCTTTTAGACGCTGTTTAAAATAGCCTAAGCTGATGTATTGCCAAATGTCGCGGTTAAAATCGATTAAGATAGTATTGAAGCGTTTTACCGCATCGAAAAGCTCAGCGATATAATCATGTGGCTCAATTTGAGTGGTATAAGGGTTGAAAGTCAGCTCAAGGCGCTGATCAATAAACTCTTGCGCATGTGTCTGCCAATCAACATCAGGGTACGCTGAGAAGTGGGCGTTATAGTTACCGACCGCGCCGTTAATTTTACCCAATAGTTCAACTTCGCCCACTTGCTTGATTTGACGCGCTAGGCGGTAAGCCACGTTTGCCATCTCTTTACCAAGCGTTGTTGGGCTTGCCGTTTGACCATGCGTACGTGATAACATGGGCTGATCAGCATGTGTGATAGCAAGATCAACGATGCTATCGGTTACTTGCTGCATTTTAGCAAGCACAATCTTGCGGCTGTCTTTTAGCATCAACGCATACGATAAGTTGTTAATGTCTTCACTGGTACAAGCAAAGTGAATGAATTCTAATGAATCCTCAAGCGCTGCCTGACCACGAAACTTGTCTTTGATAAAGTATTCAACCGCTTTAACGTCATGATTGGTCGTCGCTTCAATGTCTTTGATAGCTTGCGCGTCGCTTTCGCTAAAGTTATCAACAATACTATTTAAAAAAGCAGTGGTATCGGCATCAAATGCTGCCAACTCGCCAATGGCACTGTTATCTGCTAACGACTGTAACCAGCGAATTTCAACGGTAACGCGCGCTTTAATCAGGCCAAACTCAGACAAGTAAGGGCGTAAGCTGTCGGCTTTAGACGCGTAACGACCATCAATGGGAGAGAGTGC
>JARIAA010000264.1 GCA_029264635.1 Psychrobacter sp.
AACCCAAGTTACTTGGTGAAAGCGTATGCTAAAAACTTCCAAGACATGCAGGGTACGATAAAATAGAGTGATGTAAAAGAGATCTTACGAGATGATGAGGGCTGGAAAATTGTCACTGATAACGATACTTACTATAGTGATAAATTGGTCATTGCAGCAGGCCCTTGGTCTAATGATTTGATTAAACCACTTGGTTATAATTTACCCCTGTTTCCGATGCGTGGTTATCACCAAAACTTTAAAGTGAATGAAAAAAACACTATTCATCATAGTATGTTTGATATGGATAAGGGTTTTGTGATGGGGCCAATGCAGCAAGGTATCCGTATTACTACTGGTGCTGAGATGACCACGATGAATGCGCCAAAGAATTTTGGACAATTAGAAACGGTACTGAAACTTGCACGAAAAATCTTGCCATTAGACGATGCCGTTGAGAGCGAAGCATGGGCAGGGTCACGCCCTTGTATGCCTGATATGAAGCCTGTTATCGGTCCTGCGCCCAAGCATGAGAAATTGTGGTTTGCCTTTGGTCATAGTCATCAAGGCTTTACGCTTGGGCCTATGACTGGTCGTCTTGTGGAAGAAATGATTCATGAAAAGCCCTTATTGGTCGACATCGAACCGTTTAGCGCTGAGCGTTTTTCTAAATAAGTGAGCATTTTTACAGGTATTGTCGGAAGCTTGACAAGTATCTATTTAAAAAGCGCTAAGTCAGCAGATCTGTGCACTCAACACTGCAATAGTTAAGGATAAAAAAATGAAAAAGCTCCATAGTACTCAACGCATGAGTCAAATTGTTATTCATAACCAGACCATTTATTTATCTGGTCAAGTGGGCAATGCAGAAGATGATATCAAAGCCCAGACGCTGACCTGCTTAGAGAAAATTGAAAGCCTGTTACAAGAAGTGGGCAGTGACAAATCAAAACTGCTTTCGGCAACCGTATGGGTAAAAACTATGTCGGATTTTGCCGCGATGAATGAGGTATGGGACAAGTGGTTTGAGGGCGTACAGCCGCCAGCGCGTGCTTGCGGTGAGTCGGCATTGGCGCGTCCTGAGCTATTGGTCGAGATTACAGCTATCGCGGCTGAGTAGTTAACTTAGTGTAGTTGTCATGAAAATTGTGGTTAGCATAAAAAAGAGACGGTATTAATATCGTCTCTTTTTTTATGCGTTAAACATTTGGCTAGTAGTTACTTTATCAGAAATGCTTTTGTAATAATTAATATCGAGCTAACAGGTTTACTTATCCAATAGCCTAAGCATTTCCTCCAAAAAGACTTTTACATGCTTATGCAAGTTTTCACGATAAGCCCAGTGATGATTAACTGCATAGCTTGCCTCATCAAATAATAAAATCTTCATCAGTCCCATGCCCTCATAACGCTTTGCCAAATCATAAGGCAGGTAACCAACATGGTGTCCTGCTAAAATCAGCTGCGCGGTCGCCTCCATATGGTAAGCAGTGGCACTCAGAGTTTTTGGACGAATATGGTTGATACTATGATCGGTTATATAACCTCTTTTAACCCAAGGATATTGTTGTTCTAAAGTGTCAAAGGTGGGCGTACTGGCTTGATGAAATAAGGCATGTTTATGCCCGCAGCAGACAACCTGTCTTTCAATAAAAGCAGGTTGAAACGTTAATAGAGGCGGAAAGCTGCCAAAATAACCCACACCTATGTCAGTCTCATTGCTCAAAAGCTTCTCTAACATTCCCTCTGGACTTTGCACATCGATAGAAAAGTGAATCAGTGGGTTTTTATCATAACTGGTAGACAAACACTGGCGTAAAGCATCATAAAAGAACGTTGGCAGCTGATCGGCCAAACACAGGCGGATATGACCACCGCGAACAGAGTCCAATTGGCGTATATAATGCAGCTGATGCTGGAAGCTTGCAACCGCCTCAGTGAAGCTCAAGCAGGCTTCATAAACGGCGATACCATCTTCTGTGAGCTTAAAGCCTGCACGGCCACGATAACAGAGTATCATCTCTAGGCGATCTTCTAAATGGGCTAGGTGACCACTAATGACAGAGGGCGTCACATTTAGTCGAGACTGAGCGGCTGTCACGCCCTGACACTCTACAATAGCCATAAAGCTACGCAAGGTTTTAATGTCTATTTTTATGAGCTCATCGAGCATTGAGATTCACGCCATATCAAGGAGTAAGTTTATTAGCAAATAAAAGCGTCAAAAAGCAGATGGCTTGCTTTACACTAATATTAGCTTGACTAAACTTCTAGCAATCACGTACAAATCTGTTTTACGACGAAAAATCAGAAGTTTACTTTGAAATTTTAGCATGGTCTGCGCGGTAATATTTAGGTATTGTCAAATTATAAGTGCACATTATATGTTGAATAAACTAAAAAAAGGATTCAAGTGATGAAATTTAATCAACCCTTAAGCGGCAATGAGATGCCAAGATTTGGCGGTTTTGCTTCTATGATGCGTCTGCCAACGCAAGCGGATGCACAAGGCCTAGATGTGGCTTTCGTTGGCGTTCCTTTAGATATCGGTGCCTCAAACCGCAGCGGCGCAAGATTGGGGCCTAGACAGATTCGCGATGAATCACGCATGATTCGACCTTATAACGTCGCAACGCGCGCAGCCCCGTTTGAGTCTTTACAAGTTGCTGATATTGGTGATGTCCCTATCAATACTTTTAACTTGCTCAAAAGCGTCGATATCATTGAGAAGTTTTATACAGAAAAAGTCGTCAATCACGGTGCCATTCCATTGACTTTGGGCGGTGATCATACCATTGCCTTACCGATTTTGCGCGCCCTTGCCAAAAAATATGGCCCTGTCGGCATGGTGCATATCGATGCGCATGCTGATATCAATGATGATATGTTTGGTGAAAAAATCGCCCATGGAACGCCATTTCGCCGCGCAGTTGAAGAGAACCTCATCGATGGCAATCGCGTGGTACAGATTGGTCTACGTGGGACTGGCTATAGTGCCGAAGAGTTTGATTGGTCAACCCAGCAAGGCTTTCGTGTTGTGCCTGCTGAGGAGTGCTGGTATAAGTCGCTGACACCGCTCATGGCAGAAGTACGTGAAAAATTGGGCGTCGGTCCTGTTTATTTAAGCTTCGATATCGATGGGATTGATCCTGCGTTTGCTCCTGGTACGGGAACGGCTGAGATCGGTGGTCTAACGTCGACTCAAGGCATCGAGATTATTCGCGGTATGCGTGGGCTTGATGTGGTTGGTGGCGATTTGGTCGAAGTGTCACCACCGTATGACCCGTTTGGCAACACCTCAGTGCTAGCAGCAAACTTGCTGTTTGAGATGCTATGTATCTTGCCAGGTGTACGCTATGACGAAAAGGTCAAAGCAATTTATTAGTTCTCATTCGTTATTCTATAGTAGCAATCTTAGCCTTAAAGCGCTGATGATCCGTAAATGGTTTAATGCGTTGACTGGGTTTGATACGTTATGCTACGGTTTGCGAGCAGCTGCTAGACGCATTGCAAGAAGCGGTCAAAGGCAAGCTGCCGATTATCTATGACGTCGTAGACTTTCTTACTTGAAATAGGCAAAACATTTATCTGTTTTGGTTAAAAATAATAATTCGCTAAATGCAGATACTGGCTAGACAACAAAATGGAAAATTTGGCGTGCGTCGCCTATCAAGGAGGATTTAATGACGGATTATATCAATAAAGCGCAGCAGCCTATATTAGGCAATGAGCTTGTCGATCCAAAAACGCCACAAGCTGAGCAGTGGCGACCAGCACTTTGGAAGTTTTTACTATTTTCAGCACTGGGTATTGCGCTATTTATTATTCCATTTCAGTGGGATGGCAAAGTTACTATCTTATTAGGTGTATTGACCGATACGCTGCAGGCGCTGCTTGGCAGTTCGGTCACTTATGTGGTACTTGGGGTTGTGACTACTTCATTCTTAGGCGCACTAGTGGCAAAATTTGTTAGACCCGCTTGGCATCAAGACTCGCTTTTAAGAAAACTCTTTGAGGTGAATTGGTTTTGGCTTACGACACGCTTTTTAGGGGCCTTATTTATATGGATGATTTTTTTACAAGTAGGCCCTGAGTTCATTATTAACCGCAATACTGGCGGGGTCATCTTCGAAGATCTGGTGCCTATTTTAATCCCGCTGTTTTTCTTTGCAATTTTAACGCTACCTTTTCTGACTGATTTCGGTTTGATGGAGTTTTTAGGCACTTTATCTAGTAAAATATTTGTCAAGTTATTTAGACTACCAGGAAGATCTGCCGTCGATGCGATGTCCTCTTGGTTTGGGGCGGCGTCCATCGGTTTGCTGGTCACTATGAAAGAGTACGACAAAAGCTACTATAGTCTACGTGAAGCAGCTATTATCGCGACGACCTTTTCCGTCACATCTATTGCCTTTACTTATGTAGTGGCAAAGACGATTGGGGTAGATAACAACTTTGTATTTTTTTATTTGACTATTGCTTTAACAGGATTTATCGCTGCTATCATCATGCCGCGTATACCACCGCTCTCACGCAAACCTGATACTTATCACTCAGGTAAAAGTATGCTCGATGAGGAGATTCCTCATGAATATACTACCTATCAGTGGGCGCTAAATCGTGCGGTCACGCGCGCGCATTCTATGCCAAAGATGGCCAGCGTGTTTAAAAATAGCGTAGTGAATTTATTTGAGATTTATTTTGGACTAATCCCCGTTGTCTTCACTATCGGTACAATTGGTTTAGGGTTAGCAGAATACACACCAGTATTTGACTGGCTTGCAGCCCCATTGGTGCCTGTGCTTGAGCTATTGCAAATTCCAGAAGCTGCCAAGGCTGCTCCTGCAATGATTATGGGCTTTGCTGATATGTATCTGCCAGCGTTGGTCGGCAAGAGTATCGAGAGTGAGATGACGCGCTTTATCGTCGGTGCGGCCTCTATCACGCAGATTATCTATATGTCTGAGGTGGGCGCGCTGATTTTAAAATCAAATATTAAGCTCAACATACTAGAGCTGTTTTTGATCTTTATTATTCGTACACTGATTAGTCTGGTGGTCATTACTTCTGTCGCGCACCTCCTATATTAATAGACGGCTTATCTTATTAATGAAGCCAGTTTGATCTAAAATTAGACTGGTCTTTTGTCTTTTATTCTTTGTTGAGAATTTGTATAAAAGCACTATAGTCGATACATTTTAAAAATGACGTAGCGCTGCTGAAATGAATTTTACGCAGCCTCTGTGAAAGCAGCAACCGTTTTATTTTCAGTTGACTGTATTAAATCGACAGTCGTGAAAATTTGTTTTGATATTCTTTTGGAGTCAGCTCGGTGGCACGTTTAAACAAGCGCGTGAATGATGAGAGGTCCTCGTAGCCAACTTGTTCTGCCAGCGATTTTATCGTGATATCGCCCAATTCTAACAAGCGTTTGGCCTGCTCAATTCTGACCGCTTGAATATATTCAATCGGGCGCATCGCGATACAAGTTTGAAAGCGTCTATTTAATGTGCGCGGGGTAATATTGACCATAGCGGCCAAACGGCTGACTTGAATGGACTGAGTAAAATTTTGTTCAATAAATTCTTGTACTTGCTGAACCAATTGATCTGCATGCGGCTTATGCAAGGTCACATTGGTATAGCTGTTTTGATTACCGCGTTTAGTATCGATAATTTGAGTTTTTGCTACTTGGGTAGAAATCTCTAGTCCGCAGTAGCGCTCGATCAATAACAGTCCCAAGTCATAAAATGCGCTGCCACCTGCGGCGCAAAATATGTTGCCTGACTGTCTTTTTGACTGGGTGACGAATTGGTTTTCTTGTAAATCAACCAGTGGAAAATCTGCCTTAAATTTGCTGGCATAGCCCCAATGGGTGGTCGCTATTTTATGGTCGAGCAATCCTGCTTTTGCTAAAAAGAAAGCACCGCTACAATTACTAGCGATATCCGCTTTGGTGTTTGCTAGTCGCTTTATATGGGCAATTAAATCGCTATTTTGACTCAATACTTTATCGATAGAATCGCCAATCGTTGGGATTAACAATAAATCGCACTCTGTCACTTCTCGAATATCGCAATGGGCTTGCATGATTAAGCGATTGCTGCACCTGATATCGGCGCCGCCTAAGCTTGCAATCTGTACATTAAACTTGGGCTCGACACGCTCATCTGAAAAGCGCTGCCAGCTGACACCTGTAAATGAAAATAAATCTAGCGCGCCGGCCAGCACACTCCCAAGCACACCATCGAAGCCAACAATGATGACTTTAAAAGGCTGATAAGAGGACATTGAATTTAGCTTCCTATAAAGGTGGGCAAGTCAGTTCGAAATAAAATCGCTACGTTCATAGCCACCTATGACTAATATGAATTTTCCTTAATTGCTAAAAAATTCAGTAATTATAAATATTACTAATGTCTTATTTCACCCTAATTATGTCATAAATGACAATACGGTAAAGTAAAAAAGTAAGCTACTATCCATTTATCACCCATTTTCATTTGTTTACGAGAATATTATGGCAGCAGATACCCTTATCAACGACTTTGAATTACCGTTTCAATTGTATAATGTATTGGACGTGGAAAATTTAACCGAGCATCCAAAGTTTGCAGAACATAACCGCGAAACGTTCGATGCGATACTCGACACTGCCAATAAAATCGCGACTCAGCTATTTTTACCGCATAATCATGTGGCAGACAAAAACGAGCCGCAGTTTGATGGCAAAAAAGTCAGCATGATAGACGATGTCAAAGTTGCTTTTGATGCGTTTCGCGAGTCAGGCTTTATTGCTGGTCGTTATAGCTTTGACGATGGCGGGATGCAACTGCCTGAAACTGTGATGACGGCTGTGGCAGGCTATTTTATGGCAGCCAATCCATCGACTACCGCTTATCCGTTTTTGACCACTGCCGCCATCAATGTCATCTCGCATTTCGCCAGTGATGACATTAAAAATGCCTTTATGCCGCGAATGTTAACGGGTGAATTTACGGGCACTATGGCACTGACCGAGCCGCATGCAGGCTCATCGCTTGCTGATATCAAAACCACGGCAGTGAAACAAGATGACGACACTTATCGTATCAAAGGCAGCAAGATTTATATCTCAGCGGGCGATCATGAACTCTCTGACAATATCGTGCATTTAGTATTGGCAAAAGTCCCTGGTGGCCCTAGCGGCGTCAAAGGCATCTCGTTGTTTGCCGTGCCAAAGTATCGCTTAGATGAAGATTTATCCGTCGGCGAGCGTAATGATGTCCATCTAACAGGACTCATTCATAAGCTTGGCTATCGCGGTGCGACTTCTACGGCATTAAGCTTTGGCGATGCAGGCGAATGCTACGGCTACCTTATCGGCGAAGAGCATTTCGGTTTGCGTTACATGTTCAAAATGATGAATGAGGCGCGCATCGCGGTTGGCTTTGGCGCAGCAATGATTGGCTATCGCGGCTATCAGTATTCGCTCGATTATGCCAAAGACAGAACGCAAGGTAGAATCGCGCCAAATAATAAGCCTGAAGATACAGCAACGTCTATCATTCAACATGGTGATGTAAAGCGTATGCTCCTTGCGCAAAAAGCATATACCGAAGGCGGTATCTCACTTTGTCTATACGGCTCAAACCTAATCGATCGTATCAATACCTGTGAAGATGCAACACTCAAAAACGAGCTGTCAGAATTGTTAGATTTGCTTACGCCTGTGCTCAAAGCATGGCCATCTGAGTATGGTCCAAAAGCTAATGATTTAGGTATCCAAGTATTGGGCGGTGCTGGCTACACGCGTGAGTATCAAGCCGAACAGTTTTGGCGTGATAACCGTCTAAATCCCATTCATGAAGGCACAAATGGCGTACAGGCACTAGATTTGTCATTTCGTAAATTATGGCAAAAAGGCGGACTGGGTATTCAAATTCTAAAACGTGAAATCACCCGAGATTTAGAGAATATCAAGACACCAGAAACGGCCAAACTTGCCAGTAAATTGATGCCTTATATGGGTCATTTGCATGACGTGTTGGTACATCTAAGTAAAATTCTGCAAACAGAAAAAGCACTAACGTTGACGGGCAACGCGCAAGCATTGATGAATATTTTTGCCTCAATTGTGGTCAGCTGGATTTGGATTCGTCAAGCGAGCAAAGCGGAGCAATTATTGAACGAAACAACAGATGCTGAAAAGCAAAACTTCTATCATGGCAAAATACAAGCGGCAAAATATTTTATCGATTGGGAATTGCCGCTAATCAATCGCGATATTGAGCTGTTAAATAACGACAATGCGGTATGTACCAATATGCAAGCAGAGTGGTTCTAACCAATGAGAGGTTAGTAGTATCGTGTTGAAGAAAGTTGCATCAGATAAAACAATACTCTTTTAAAGGAATAAAATATGACACTAAATATAAATGGAATTGCCTCAGATGTCACGGGTAAACGTATTTTGATCACGGGCGGTGCGTCTGGTATCGGCGCGGCTAGTGCGTTACTGCTTGCCAGTCGCGGCGCGAAAGTAGTGATTGGCGATTTGGCTGAGGCATTAGGCGCTGCGGTTGCCAAGCAAGCTCAAGACGCTGGTAACAGTATCGTGTTTAAAAAGGTCGATGTCACAAGCGGCGATGAAGTACGAGCGTTGTTTGCTTTTGCTGTAGAGACGTTGGGTGGTCTCGATGTGGTGATAAACAATGCAGGTATCGACCATAAACCTGCCCCCATGCATGAGCTGAGCGATGAGGATTTTGATCGTAATATCGCCGTCAACCTAAAAGGCGTCTGGCATTGCATGCGCGCCGCTGTCGCTTATATGGCACCCAATGGCGGTGGTCATGTGATTAATGTCGCGTCTATTGCTGGTCTGCGTTCAGCGCCGTTGTTATCTGCTTATAGTACGGCAAAGCATGGTGTCATGGGTTTGACTAAATCTGCTGCGCATGAATATGCGCGCGTGAATATCCGTTTTAACGCTGTATGCCCAAGCTTTATCGATACGCCAATGGTACGCAATACCATGGCAAAAATGGATGAGCGTGCTCAGCAGGCGACCATTAAAGCCAGTCCCATGCGCCGCTTAGGGGATGTCGATGAGGTATCGGGTGCCATTGCATGGCTCGCCAGTGATGAAAGCAGCTTTATGAATGGTCATGCCTTTACCCTTGATGGTGGTATGTTGGCTTAGTTCATTTAATATAGTTTATTAAAACCATCGATAATGAAAACCATTAATATTAAGTCTGGCAGAGCTGCTACAAATTTAAAATATATAAGGAGTAATGATGAAAGACTTATTTGATTTAACGGGTAAGATTGCTTTAGTTACAGGTGCAAGCCGTGGTATTGGTGAGTCTATCGCTCGTTTATTAGCATCAAGAGGCGCGCATGTCATTGTATCTAGCCGCAAGATTGACGCTTGCCAAGCGGTTGCTGATAGCATCAAAGCTAACGGTCATAAAGCCAGTGCGTTTGCTTGTCATGTCGGCGATATGGCGCAGATTGAGGCGATTTTTGAGCATATCAAAAGTGAATTTGGGCAAATTGATATCTTAGTCAATAATGCCGCTGCAAACCCATATTACGGGCATATCTTAGATACCGATCTGGCCGCTTTTGATAAGACCGTTGAGGTGAATATTCGCGGTTATTTCTTTATGTCGACAGCAGCGGGCAAAATGATGCGCGAGCAGGGCGGCGGCGTGATTTTAAATACCGCCTCGGTCAATGGCTTGGTCGCAGGGGATAAGCAAGGCATTTATTCAATCACTAAAGCGGCGGTAATTAGCATGACCAAAGCCTTTGCTAAAGAGTGCGGTCCCTTAAATATTCGCGTCAATGCCTTATTACCAGGTTTGACCGATACCAAGTTTGCCTCAGCTTTGACGACCAATGATAAAGTCTTAAAAATGGCACTACATGCCATCCCTCTAGGACGCGTCGCCGATCCAGACGAGATGGCAGGCACAGTATTATACCTAGTGTCTGACGCCTCAAGTTATACAACAGGGGCGACGGTTGTCGTCGATGGCGGCATGCTTGCTTAGTTAGCAATTTATTATTGGCTATAATATCTGAAACAAAAAACCGCATGATGTCAAAATTGTGCGGTTTTTTGCAATAAAATATAGCTTATTCACTTCAAAAATGAGTTGGTAGCGCTGGGATGAGGAACGATATTTAGCGAATGAGTGAAAGTTATTTAACACCCCTCTTATATCAGTTGACTACCGCTGTGCGCTGACATATATTCAAAACAGTACAAGCTACAATATAAAAAACGGAATTTACGATCACAATGGAGTGTACAGAGTGAAGATATATAGTCATGAAAACCTAAGCTTACATAGACCACTGCCTTATTTTTCTTATGGAAAGATGCACGAGCCGTTAGAAATCCCTGAGCGCATGACTGAGCTGTTAAAAGCCCCTGCCGCGCTAGGACTTGAAGTGACAACCGCGACTGATATAGGAATTGGTCCAATCCTAGCGGTACACGATTTTGGGTACGTAGAGTTTTTAAAGCATGGCTACCACGAATGGATGGCGGTAGATGAGGACTTAGGAGCGCAGGTACAGACGGGGATTTTTGTACCGTATGACAACCCTGGGCTTGGTATCATGGCAAAAGCGGCAAAGTATCAAGCTGATGACAGCGCGCCCATCAGTGAGCATTCATGGACATCGATTTATTGGTCGGCACAAACCGCACTCAATGCCGCTAAGGCTTTGCTCAATGATACAAGCGACGAGAGTCATGTGCAATTGTGCTTTTCTCGGCCGCCTGGTCATCATGCACGCAAGAGCGCCGCGGGGGGCTTTTGTTATCTGAATAATGCCGCCATCATCGCAGAATATCTACGGCAAAAATATCAAAAAATAGCTATCATCGATACAGATATGCATCATGGTCAGGGTATCCAAGAGATATTCTATGATCGCAAAGACGTACTGTACACCTCGGTACACGGAAGTCCAATCAATTTTTATCCTGCTATTACAGGCCATGAGTTTGAAAAAGGCGTCGGAGAAGGCGAGGGTTATAATATTAACTTTCCTATGCCACATGGCACCGATGAGGCAGGATTTTTTGAATATGTTGATAAATCCATTGAGACAGTCAAGTTATTTGACGCCGATGTCCTCATCCATGTCTTAGGCTTTGATGTCTATCAAGATGACCCAGAAGCCAGATGCAAGGTTAGTACAGAGGGCTTTAAGATATTAGCGCAAAAGATGAAAGCGTTAAATAAACCATTCATTGTTCTTGTCGAAGGGGGGTATTATTTGCCAAAGCTTAATGACAATTTGCAAGCTTTTTTGACAGGGCTGACTGCGAGTCAAGATGACAATAAGTAGCTTCTGTCTAACTCTTTAAAGACAAATACAACTAAAAGGGACACTTTTTGATGATAGTGTCCTCAAAAGTATAAAGGGTATAAAATATTAGTGAGGAAGCTTTTGTGAAAGTATTAGCGATTGGAGGTAGCGGCGGAATGGGACGGGCGGCTGTGCGTGCCGCATTGTCATATGATTTTGTCAGTGAGATTGTCGTGGCAGGGGTTGATAGCAAGTTGGCTGAACGTTTTGTCAGCGCTTTAAAGGATACGCGTGTACGCAGTATCTATTTAGACGTGACTCACAAGGCAAGTTTGCATCAAGCGATTCGTGAAGTGGACGTGGTGCTAAATTCAGCAGGACCATTCTTCCGCTTTGGTGTGCCTATTTTGACAGCAGCGATTGATGAGGGTAAGCATTATTGTGATATCTGCGATGACTGGCAGCCGACAGTTGAGATGCTTAAATTGAGTGCCAAAGCACAGCGCAATAAGGTCACCGCTGTCATTGGGCTGGGTGCCAGTCCAGGAATAGCGAACTTACTTTGTGTTAAAGCTGCAACAGCGCTTGATAACGTCGATACGATTGTGTCTGCATGGAAGCTATCTGGCGCTGTCAATGAAGATGATGGCTTCAGTCAAGCCGCCGCTAAAGGACAAGTAGACGCTGCTGCCGTACATCTGATGCACTGCTTATCAGAGAATATCTGCACACTGCAAGAGGGTAAGCTGGTCAATGCCACAGCGCTTGAGCACTCACAAATTGATTTTCCAAACTTAGGCGCGCTTGATGTATGGTCTCTGGGTCATCCAGAAGCAGTAACTTTAATACGGCGCTTTCCAGAATTGAAACATTGCTATAATGGTATGCTTGGTATTCATGATACCGTTGACCAGCTGCGTCAAGTGGCCAAAGCAGTGACTGAAGGCCAGATCAGTGTCGATGATGCGGCGCGGATATTGACTGATAGGGATGGGCGTAAGACAAGGCAAAACCACTTAGCGAAGACTGTGCGTAACGACATCCCAGGTTTACTAGCGTATGCTAAAGGATATAAAAATGGACAAGCTACGTCAGCAGGTGCGTTTATAAAAAACTTGCCAACTGGCGGCATGGCAACCATCACAGGGATTCCACAAGCGTTGTTTTTGCCAATGTTGCATCACGGTCAACTCCAAAGAATCGGGGTTTTTGCACCAGAAGAGATCATCGACCCCGATGTGTTTTTTGCCAGGCTAGGTACGTTTTGTGAAGGCGATGGGGTAGGTCTGACTGTTCTTACTTCAAGTTAAATGCCATAGGTCATAATAATATTCGTATAAAGACACGCCATCAGAGCATGCCTTATCTGCCAAGCCAATTTGCGTTATAATCTCTGACATTTATCTCTTTAGAATAAACAATAATTTTTAGTCATGTATATAACCTATAGAGGATAAGTCCAATGACTATGCTAAAGTACATTGCTCATTATCCTGAGACCATTCAAACTCAAGCAGCGAAGCTAATTAGTAGTGGGCAGTTGGGCGATTATCTTGAAAAAAAATATCCCAGTCAGCATCACATACAAAACGATAAGACGCTATATGAGTACGTCAATGAACTAAAATCCCAGTATATGAGAAAGGTAGGCTCCTTGTCTCAGGTCAGCTACAATAGTAAAGACAAGATACTCAAAAACGCGCTAGGTACGCATACTTATCAGTCTCGCGTGCAAGGTAGTAAACTTAAATCACATAATAGCATTGCCGTGGCAAGCTTATTTAAAGAAGCGCCACCTGAGTTTTTGCGCATGATTGTCGTCCATGAGCTGGCGCATTTTAAAGAAAAAGAGCACAACAAAGCTTTTTATCAGTTATGCTGCCATATGGAGCCCAACTATCATCAGTTTGAGCTGGATACTCGTCTTTGGTTGCACTGGCGCGAGCACCAACGACACTGATTTATTCAACGTTATTTGATTTATAGAGAAGCGCTCATGATTAATACTAAGATATATAAAGCCATTTATACGTTAGCAGAAGAGTTGTTAGAGGCCGACCGTATAGGCGATGAAGCAGGTTTTTATGCATTGTATGCAAAGCTAAAAGCGCTCTGTACTGACAATGAAAATACCGATAAAGACCACCCTGAACAGTGGGAGACACTGGCTGACTTTACCGCAGATCTAGAAGCGGCACTGGTCATTTATGAAAAAGCACTAGCAAAAGCCACTGCCATTAATTCAAAAGATCATCTCTCCTCAATTGCGTTTTCAATGGCAGTATTACAGATTGAGCTGGGTGAAACCGACGCCGCTATTGCAAGTCTTCAACATGCAAAGATCAGTGCTAATAAAATTGAAGACAAAGAATTTAAAATGGAGATAGAGGCGTTATTGAGTAAACTATTGAGCGAATAAATGAAACAGAAGCATATTTGCTCAAGGCTGTTAAGCTCATAGAAACGAATATACTTCAGCTAAGCCACTTGTGTTTTATGGCAAAATTGTCCAAAATACGGCAACGAGATCGTGTTAACGTCGTCGTTTCAAATTTTCCTCATTGCAATACTCACGGCTCATTGTATTGGGGGCTAATTTTAATATGGAAGTTACTAGGAAAAATTGTATGAGTTCAGTTAATCATGAAGGTCGGGTACTACACGAAGGGTTGAGCAAAAAGGTGATGTCTGCTGACGAAGCGGCCGCTTTTATCAAAAATGATATGAATGTCGGTATGAGCGGCTTTACTGGCGCAGGTTACCCCAAAGCCATCCCTAAAGCACTTGCCAAACAGATGGAAGAGGCGCATGCTCTCGGTGAAGATTTTCAGATTGGGCTATTAACGGGTGCCTCTACCGCGACCGAATGTGATGGCGTATTGGCTGATGCCAACGGTATTAAATGGCGTACTCCGTATCAATCGGAGCCAGCTCTACGTAAGCAGATCAATGCCGGCGACGCGTACTACTTTGATATGCATCTGTCCCATGTTGCGCAGCAGAGTACTATTGGGTTTTATGGCGATATGCACATGGCAGTCGTTGAGGTCTCTGGTATCTTGCCTGATGGTCGCCTGATTCCCTCGACCTCAATCGGTACGAATAACGCCTGGCTTGCCAATGCTAAGCAAATCATTTTAGAGGTGAATGCGCAACAAAGCTTAATGCTTGAGGGCATGCACGACATCTTTAACGATATCGGTATGCCGCCCAATCGCAAACCTATTCCGCTAGTTACTCCAGGCGGACGTATTGGTGATCCGTATCTGCATTGTGATTTGGATAAAGTGGTAGCAGTGGTATTAACCGACTCGCCAGATCGTAACAGCAAGTTTGCTGATCCTGATGAAAATTCTAACAAGATTGCCAGTCACATCATTAACTTTTTCCATGACGAAGTTAAAAAAGGCCGGATGCCAGAAAACCTTTTACCGATACAATCAGGGGTAGGCAACGTTGCCAATGCCGTATTGGCAGGCTTACAAAACAGTCCATTTGAAGCGCTAACTGGGTACACCGAAGTATTGCAAGACGGTATGCTGGATCTGATCATGTCAGGCAAAATGACGATGGCATCGGCGACAGAGCTGTCGTTAAGCCAAGATGAGTTGGCACGTTTTAATGCCAATATCGATGAGCTGCGTAGCCGTATCGTCCTACGTCCACAAGAGATTACCAACCATCCAGAAGTGTCGCGTCGTCTGGGCGTACTCGCTATCAACGCAATGATCGAGTGTGACCTCTATGGTAACGTTAACTCAACCCACGTCATGGGCACCAACATGATGAATGGTCTTGGTGGTTCAGGCGACTTTGCGCGCAACGCTTATACCTCGTTCTTCGTCTCGCCCTCAGTGGCAAAAGACGGCGCAATCTCCTGCATCACGCCGATGGTCTCGCATCATGATCACACTGAGCATGACGTCATGGTAATCGTGACCGAGCAAGGCCTGGCCGATCTACGTGGCCTTGCACCGCGTCAACGCGCGCAAGCGATTATCGATAACTGCGCGCATCCAGACTATCGTCCGATGCTGCAAGATTACTTTGATCGCGCGTCGGATACCGCTGGCATGCAAACCCCGCATATCTTGGATGAAGCATTGTCATGGCACAAGCGTTATGTTGAAACGGGTGATATGCGCATAAGGACAGAGGCTTCTAACGAGCAAAGCGAACAAAATGAGCAAAAAAAGTATAAAACTGCTTAATAGCGTTTAGTTATTGCTCTGATAAAAAAGGACATGATATCGATATCATGTCCTTTTTTTAGTTAAAACATTCACACTTTATAGCGTTTATGGCTTTAGCGCATGATTACAACCTTTATAAAGTGCAATTATTCTTTAAAGTCAGCCAACATCTCAGTGATGCGCGCATCTTTTTGTCGCCATAACTGCTCAACCCAGTCGAACATTCTTGCTTTAACACTCGCATCATCTTCATAGCCGCCATTTTGGACGGCGAGCGACAAACCCTCGGGTATGTCGATATAACGGACGTCAACGCCCAAGCGCTTGATATTGCCCTTCCACAAGTCGCCATAGCTCGGTACGCCATCAGGATAAACAATCGTCATATCTAATATGCCGTCTACCTCTGCGCCCAACGCATTGATAGCCAGGGCTAAACCGCCCGCCCGTGGTTTCAATAAATGGGTATAGGGCGAATGTTGCTTATCACGTTTAGTAGGAGTAAAACGCGTACCTTCCAAATAGTTGAGTAAAGTAAATGGCTTGTTTTTTAAGAGCGCGCAGGCACGTTTAGCTTCGATAAGGTCTTGACCTTTTAAGGCAG
This sequence comes from Psychrobacter sp., assembly GCA_029264635.1. Classification (GTDB taxonomy): domain Bacteria; phylum Pseudomonadota; class Gammaproteobacteria; order Pseudomonadales; family Moraxellaceae; genus Psychrobacter. Next base: position 16,093 of record JARIAA010000264.1, read on the forward strand.
GATTTTTGGCAATATCCGCTTTAGAATGCCGACGCATCATCGGAAAATCTAAAAAGTAAAAGGTTTGACCCACGATGGGGATGTATATCAGCTCAAACTTAGTAAAAAAGCGCGTTAAAGGCAGGCGATTTTCACTGATATATTGCACAATACTGGTATCTACCCAAGATTGATGATTACTGATAAGTAGATATTTGCCCTCAGGATGCACATCCTTTGGCAGGCTGATTCGCCAATCTTTATCTGGCAAAATAGTATCAATCAAAGCGTTATTACTATTGATCCAATAATTGGTAACTTTGATAACCGTATCATCTGCAATTTTTGAGCCGGTAATGCTCTTAGCAGCTCCCATAAACCATATAGGTATACTTGCGCCAATACTATTGCCGGTAATAACTCCCGAAGCTAGTGCAAGTGATACCACTTTACCTAGCTTAGGCGCGCGCTTATGTATATTTTGAAGTGTAGTAGCTAGGCGCATAACAGATCCTTTTTTATTAATCGTGTTGTATTGATCATTATTAATTTTGTCTGATTTTAGCAGAAATTATTCATAGTGTACGAGTGT
>JARIAA010000291.1 GCA_029264635.1 Psychrobacter sp.
CGATTTGCTTGTCACTTAGTGGCTTATCTTCTATTAATACACCAGCCACAGCGGCAGTTTCGGCAAAGGCCTCTTGGCCTGCAATAAATTCATCCAAATCATCGAAGCGATCAGAGTCAAGCAAACGCAGGCGCGCGAAGTGACTTTGTACGCCCAGTTGTTCAGGAGTAGCTGTTAATAACATCACGCCCGGCGTCTCTTCAGCGAAGTCTGCGATTAAGTCATATTTTTCGTTACCCCCTGTCGCTTCATCCCAGTGCAGATGATGCGCCTCATCGACGACAAGCAAATCAAAACCTGCTTCCATCGCTTGGTCATACAGATCAGGATGATCAAGCAAGAGATCCATACCCGCAATGATACACTGCTCAGTGGCAAAGACGTTTTGCTCAGGGTCGTGCTCTTTAATCGCCGCCGTACGGACCAAATCAAACAGCGCAAAGTTAAGGTTGAAGCGCCGACGCAGCTCAATCATCCATTGGTACTGCAAACTATCAGGAACCAATATAAGAACGCGCGCCGCTTTACCTGTTAAGAGCTGCTGATGAATAATCAAACCCGCTTCAATGGTTTTACCCAGACCGACTTCATCAGCGAGCAATACCCGCGGTGCGATACGTTTGCCAACTTCATGAGCAATATAGAGCTGATGCTCAATAATATCGACACGCGCACCCATCAGACCTCTTAGCGGATGACCCGCCAGCGCTGATTGCATCCGTAGGATATCTTGGCGCAAATCATACCAATCACCGCGTTCGACGCGACCAGCCAACAGGCGCTCTAGAGGTTTTGCCAGCGTGATATTAGCGGCAAGACGGGTTTCCATGATACCTTTTTCGTGCTCATCCACACCATATTTCAGAACACCCATGACCTCATCAACTGCGGTCACGGTATAGTTACGCCCTTCTTGATCGCAAATGCTATCGCCAACCTTAAAAACGACGCGTGACAAAGGCGCCGAGCTTTTTGCATAGACGCGGGTCTCTTCGCTTTGCGGAAATAAGATATGGACACAGCGGTCATCTACATCGATAACCACGCCCAAGCCAAGCTCAGACTCAGTATCAGATAAATGGCGTTGACCAATGGCGAATTCGGAGCTGTGCAATGAAGCGGCAGAAATAGTCATAAGGCGATGTCTTTTGTACTCAGATGGAAAGTAGGCGGTAAACTGGCAAGTTGACTTTAACCATAGTCATTGCCGTCAACCATTTATGCAGATGTTGCAAATAAGATGACAATTATACGTCTACGCATAAATGATGCGCTACATAATAAAACAGTAACGTTGCCCTATTATGTAAGGTTAGCGGTTAGATGCGTACGAACAGTGGGTTTTTCAAGAGCCGATTATAACGAGTTGATATTCAGGCATAAATAATAGTTACATTATAGCTTGTTTTAAACGAGTACGGCGTTTTGGGGTCTTTCACTCAAACCCTCTTAAGCGACTGCCTTATTTTAAAGTAGCAATTTTTAGTTTTCAGTCAGTCATGCTACATTAAAGGCTTTATAGCCGATTATTTTATGATAAAACCTATAAGCAAGGAGCAAACATGAAAGCTGTCCTATTAGATGAAGCCAGATTTCTAAAAGGTCTTGAGTTACCTAAACCTGAGCGCGTAAGTCAATATCTAACCTTTAGAAAGACGCCACAGGACAATAAAATTATTATTGAACGTTGCCAAGATGCTGACGTTATTATAAGTGGCTCTCTTAGAATTGAGCGTGAGGTCATAGAGTCTTTGCCTAATTTAAAGCTGATACAGCTGACATCAAGTGGCATGAACGCAGTGGATCACAAAGCTTGTCAAGATAACCATGTCGAGCTGTATAATGCGGCGGCGTTTGCTACCAAAAGCGTACCCGAACACACCTTTATGCTGATGCTCAATGCCATGCGTTCTGGCGTTCATTACCATAATACGGTAGTGGATGGTAGTTGGCGTAAAGCAGGTAGCAAAGAGACCAAAGCTCTGCCTACTATCGATATTGAAGATCAAATATTAGGAATTATTGGGGTGGGCACGGTTGGCAAGCGGGTTAGCGAAATTGCGCAGGTGTTCGGTATGACTGTGCTGTGGGCGGAGCATCAAGGCAAAGCACCACGTAATAAAGACTATACTGACTTTGATACCGTACTCGCCGCCTCCAATGTTATCAGCTTACACTGTCCGCTAACTGAGGAAACAAAGCATCTGATCAATGCAGAGAGCCTAGCTAAAATGAGTAAAAAACCGTTGGTCGTGAATATGGCGCGCGGTGGTGTGGTAGAGTCCAAGGCCATGGCAGAGGCAGTACAAAACAACCAAGTCCTTGGCTATGCCACTGATGTGTTTGAAAAAGAACCGATAGCAGAAGACGATCCTCTGCTCACATTAGCAAAACAGCGACACCCTCACGTCGTCTTTAGTCCACACGTTGGGGCAAACAGTAAAAATGCCCAGCATAAATTGTGGGAGATCGTCCAACAGCAAGTCAACGAATTCATCGAAAACTACAAAAATTCATAACCATAATAAATAAGGCCATAATATGAAAGCAGTATTTTTAGATAGAGGCACTTTTTCAAAAAACATAGACTTGCCAGCACCAGCAGGTGTTACCGACTACGTCACTTACGATGATACGCCTAAGGATTCCGACCTTATTATTGAACGCAGCCAAGATGCTGAGATTATCTTTACCAACAAAGTTCAGATTGGCGCCGAAGTGATTGCCAAGCTTCCTAAGCTTAAGCTCATTCAGCTCACCGCTACTGGTATGAACAACGTCGATCAAGAAGCGTGCAAAGAGTACAATGTCACTTTATATAATGTTGCAGGTTATGCCGTCAAGAGCGTTCCTGAACATACCTTTATGCTGATGCTCAATGCGATGCGAGCTGGCATTCACTATCATCAAAAAGTAGCAGATGGTACATGGCAGGACAATGGTAATTTTTGTCTGCTTGATATCTCACTTGTCGATTTAGAAGATAAAACCTTGGGCATTATTGGCGTAGGGACGATTGGTAAGCGCGTGACCGACATTGCCCGCGCCTTTGGTATGAAAGTATTATGGGCAGAGCATCAAGGGCGTACACCGCGTAATGATGACTATACAGCGTTCGATGAAGTACTGGCAACAGCCGATGTAATCAGCCTGCACTGTCCACTAAACGACGACACCAAGCATCTAATCAACCAAGATACTTTAGCGAAAATGGCTAAAAAGCCCTTACTGGTAAACGTTGCACGCGGCGGTATCGTTGATAGCCAAGCGCTCACAGATGCTATCAATAATGAGCAAATCATGGGTTATGCAAGCGATGTGTTTGAGCAAGAGCCTGTCACTAAAGACGACCCACTACTTAGCATTAGCGACCATCCGCGCGTGATCTTTAGTCCACATAATGCTTAGG
>JARIAA010000266.1 GCA_029264635.1 Psychrobacter sp.
CAATCTGCTGTGCAAATAACGGATGATGGACGGATAAAAAACCACAATCAGCGAATCCTAAAGCTAGTGCCTGCGCATAAATCCAATGCTACACATCGACTGCCGTAGCAAATATAGGAGTGTTGACAACATCAATGCTATCTCCTATTGGCTTGCTAGAATAGGAGGTTGATTGCTGCTTTATCGGCGACTTTTGATTCATATTAGACCATACTAATTTATTAAGTTATACGATAATGGACATATATAGTGATAATGCAGCCGCTGTGGTAGGGTAGATTGTTGGCGATGCAGTTATAAAGATGCAGTTATAAAAATGAAATATAGCCAATCCCAAATGAAACTCATGCGTTTTTTACCTTGTGTGACTTCGATATATTTTGCTTGCTTGCTGTAGCTAACAGGCAGAGGCTGCATAAAATTCATCGAGGTCACACTGTAACTTTTTTAAAATATTTTAATTATATATTATTAATATCAATACATGATGCTAGATATGCTTTTGTTATATTTATAGCCTATCCGTTTGTAAACTCATAAAATAAGAATAAGGGAAATTATGCGATCACAAATGCAAATAACAGCGCAGTACTCTCAATCATCAATGCCTATCGCTTTGTATAATAGCGAGCAAGTTTATAGTATGGAACAAGCTTGGTTTGAGCAGGGCTATAATAGCTTCGGTTTGATGCAACAAGCCGCTTGGCAAATGACCCAGCATATTATTCACCTTAATGAACAAGTTAACACTCAGCTGCCTCATAAAGAAAAACATTGCTCTCATACTATTGGTCGGCCTAGAGCCTCTATATGGATAGGTCAAGGTAATAATGGTGGAGATGGCTGGCTCATTGCCCATTATCTACAGCAAGCTGGCTGGCAAGTACGAGTAATGAGCGTTGGCATAGAGAGTTTTGGTGAAACAGAGAGGTTTGATAAGACTGAGCAAGATAATAGCCAAAACCACAACGTATCAATATCCGATGCAGCAAAAGCACAGCATATCGCTTTAGCTAGTCATTGTCCTTATCAACGCTTTGAGGACTGCGAATACTATCAAAATGAAAAAGCTCAGGTGGATATGACGTTGCAAGCAGATGTTTATATCGATGCCCTATTCGGGATTGGTCTAGATCGTGCGCCTAAAGGTATCTATAAGCAGGCAATTAACGCTTTTAATGATTTGGCACGACAAAATAATGCTTTGGCAATTGCAGTCGATATCCCTAGTGGATTGGTCGCCTCTACAGGGCAGGTGTTTGATCGTATAGCGATACAAGCTGATGTCACATTGTGTCTAATTGCGCGTAAGTTTGGACTTCATACCAAAGATGGTATGGATCATAGTGGGGTAATTATTGATGTACCACTAATTCCTTATGCACCAGTAGAACCGATTGCCACCTTGCTGACAGAGGCTAAAGCTTTAGCGCAGCGCCGACAAAACAGTTATAAAGGCAGCTATGGCCATGTACTGATCATTGGAGGCAACCGTATTGATGGCTCTCAAGGTATGGGCGGCGCAGCCATACTGTCCTCTGCCAGTGCAATGGCAGCCGGAGCAGGTAAGATAACAGTTGCCTGTCATGAAGCTTTTCACGCAGCTTTATTGACCTCATTACCTGATGCGATGACGATGGACTTACATGATCAAGATGGCGTTGAGAAATTAATCGGTGATGCATCTGTGGTTGCTATTGGGATGGGGCTTGGTCGTGACAAAAAAGCAGAGAAATTATTTATTCACTATGTTCAAACGATCATAACTAAAGACTGCGCCATCGTCATCGATGCAGATGGTCTGTATCACTTGGCATCGTTACAAGCTGATAAACACGAAATTGTTGATAAGCTAAAAAAATATAGTCAGACACATCGGGTTTGCCTGACCCCGCACAGTGGTGAGGCAGCAAGGTTATTAAACCAGGAAATTAATGAGATAGAGAGTAACCGATTATCAGCAATACAGCAATGCGCTGATATCTACGGCGGCGATTGGGTCTTAAAAGGCGCAGGTTCACTAGTACTAGAGAAAGAAAAGATTTACGTTTGCGGCGTGGGCAATGCTGGTATGGCAACCGCTGGCATGGGCGACGTATTGTCTGGAGTGAATGCAGGATTATTGGCTCAAGAGGATCTAAATAATAAACAAAGTAACTTACATCAAGCAGTCCTTATTCACGGGCTAGCAGGAGACATCTTAGTGAATCAAAAGACGTCTAATTGTGCAGTGGGTAACTTTCAAAGTAACAATCCTTTAATGATTGGCCAGCGCGGCCTGCAAGCGCAAGATATGCCTGCAGCCATTCGTCACGTTATGCAAACTTATACATACTAGATTAATATATATTTGCACAAGAAGCTTCAGTATTTATCGTAAATAGAATGCTTGTTTACGTTTCAGTCCCTTTACAATATTGGCCAATCGCTTGTTGTACGCGTTCTCGTTTAAGTTCAATCTCGCGGCCATCGAGGTACTGACGTTTACCATTAGCATCCATCTCATAGATGCGACCACCCACATTGAGATTGGTCAAATTATTACGTAAAGACTGGCAGCGCTGTGCATTTGCTTGCGCTTCTTGATCTTTGATACGTGCTTCTAATTCTGCCACTCGCTGATCTTCTGGGTTTGGAGTGCCAGCACTCTGATTCGCATCTGTTTTGCCAGCCATTTGCCCTGCATTATTTTGTCTGCCATCGCTACGAAATTCGATAACCTCGACGTTGCGAGCATTTTGCGGAGCATGCTGACTGTATTTAACCTCACCATGAGCGCCTATAGATTTATAGACTTGAACTGCTTGACTGGTATTCATTGAAAGAGCAAGTACACAAGTTGTTGTCAACCCTATCAATAGCTTAGTAGCCATGTTTGTCATATACAGAGATGCCATACTAGCAGTCCTTTTAGCGAATAAAAATATATTCAGATAATGTGTGAACGTATTACAATATAAATTACAATGACAATACAACAAGGATTGATTCTAGCAAAAAACGGTAGTAAATGTACATTAGTTTAATAACTAATAGTTCAGACTAGGTGTCACAAGTTTTTCTTGACAATAACGTCTAAACCACCGAATATAATAGCAGTTGATTGGTCAGTGAGCGGCTTTTATGAATATTGCCGTGGCACTTGAGGGTAATAACTATTTACTGCTTATCGGTAGTATTAGTAGTTTTATTCTATTTGTGACAATAATGCAGGATCATATGAATAATTTTTATTCTTATCTGCACTTATTGTCTCTGGACTCATCGGTCTACAATGACTAAGATAAACTTATTATTTTGAAATATTAACAGTGAAAAATAGTATTTGTTGTAATGCTCAATGCGATATAGAGTCTGCTCGTTATAATGGTGGGCTCTCGATATCTCTCAGTTTGCGTTATTATCACGATAAGTACTTATTTATCTAATATTTCTACATTTTTTGTTGATAATAAGATTCTTTTACAAATGCTTTGATCAGCATCTTGTCCCTGTATATCGGTAAACTCCTATCAAAAAATGACCATATAAATTGCTATGTTTGAGTACTATGCTGTCTTTTGACTGAGCATTGCTTTGGCATGGTAAGTACCTATTATTGATAAGGTGATGACAGTGACGCAAACAACGCAAAGTCCGAACATGACCGGACATACTCAAACGGCCAATGCTGCCGAGCATTTCGATAAAAAACAACAGCTAATCGCTGAGGGTAGTGATCAGCCGGTTATGCTATCAGGTGCTGAAATGCTGGTACAAGCATTAACCGACGAAGGGGTCAAATATATTTTTGGCTACCCAGGCGGCGCGGTTTTGCACATCTATGATGCTTTGTTCCAGCAAGACAATATTGAACATATTTTGGTTCGTCATGAGCAAGCAGCTGGCCATATGGCAGATGCTTATTCGCGAGTAACTGGTAATACGGGTGTCGTACTAGCAACTTCAGGCCCAGGCGCTACCAATACGGTAACTGCCATTGCTACTGCCTTTATGGACTCAGTACCGATGGTTGTTATCTCAGGACAGGTTCCTAGTAGCTTGATTGGTGAAGATGCCTTTCAAGAAACAGATATGGTTGGAGTATCACGTCCCATCGTTAAGCATAGTTTTCAAGTTCGTCATGCCAGTGAAATCCCTTCGATTGTCAAAAAGGCTTTTTATATTGCCCAGTCTGGTCGTCCAGGACCGGTAGTCATCGATGTACCCAAAGATATGACTGCGCCTAGTGAAAAGTACGCTTATGAATATCCTACAGACGTATTTATACGTTCTTATCAGCCTTCGATTAAAGGCCATGGTGGTCAGATAAAAAGAGCAGTGGAGACTTTGCTCGCAGCAAAGCGTCCAGTCATTTATGCTGGCGGCGGCGTTATCTGGAGTAAGGCGCACAAAGAGTTGACGCAGATTGCTCACCGCTTGAACTTGCCAGTGACCAATACGTTGATGGGCCTTGGTACATTCTCCGGTGCCGATCGTCAGTTCTTAGGTATGCTCGGCATGCACGGCACTTATGAAGCCAATATGAGCATGCATCATGCAGATGTTATTTTAGCAGTCGGCGCGCGCTTCGATGACCGCGTGACGAACAACGTCAAAAAGTTCTGTCCAAATGCGACTATTATCCATATCGATATTGATCCTGCGTCGATATCCAAGACTATCTTTGCTCATATTCCAATTGTTGGTGATGTCAAGTCTGTACTGAGCGATATGTTAGGGATTATTGGTGAAGATAAAGAGCTTGAGCAGCATGCCCTCCTAGATTGGTGGTCTCAGATCAATGAATGGCGTACGCGTCGTAGCTTGGATTACGATACCAGTACTGAAAACGGCATTAAGCCGCAAAGTGTAGTAGAGGCCTTGTGCAGAATAACGAATGGTGATGCTATTATTACCAGTGATGTGGGTCAGCATCAGATGTTTGCTGCGCTTTATTATACTTATAAGGAGCCAGGTCAGTGGCTTAATTCAGGTGGCCTTGGCACCATGGGCGTTGGCCTCCCTTATGCAATGGCTGCTAAACTGGTCAATCAAGAGCGCGATGTGGTCTGTATCACTGGCGAGGGCTCAATCCAGATGAATATTCAAGAGCTATCGACATGCTTGCAGTATGATTTACCAGTCAAAATCTTAAATCTGAACAATGCACAGTTAGGCATGGTTAAGCAGTGGCAAGACATGCTATATGAGGGCCGTCATGCACATTCTTATATGAACTCTTTACCAGACTTTGTGAAACTGGCTGAAAGTTATGGTCATGTGGGCGTCAAAATTACAGATCCTGAAACTATGGAAGCGCAGTTAGCTGAAGCAATGTCTATAAAAGACAAACTGGTCTTCATTGATGTCTATGTCGATCGTAATGAGCATGTTTATCCAATGCAAGTCGCTGGTCAAGCGATGCGTGATATGTGGCTATCAAAAGGGGAGCGTACTTAATGCAACAACATCTGATTTCGGTATTAATGGAAAACGAAGCGGGATCGTTGTCGCGATTGGTCGGTCTGTTCTCCCAGCGTGGTTACAATATCGAAACGCTAAACGTCGCACCGACAGAAGATGCTTCTATCTCACGCCTGACGCTGACAACAATTACTTCACCTGAAAAAATCGAGCAGATTACCAAGCAGCTCCATAAGCTTGTTGAGGTAATTAAAGTGTTAAATTTATCGGATAACGTGCACGTTGAGCGCGAGCTGATGCTGATTAAAGTTCGTGCTACTGGCAATGTTCGGGAAGAGATCAAACGTAGTGCTGATATCTTTCGCGCGCAAATTGTCGATGTGAATGCAAATTTGTATACCATTCAAATTGTCGGTGATACGGCTAAGTTGGATGGTTTTATCGATACTATTGGTCGTGAGCGCGTCTTAGAAGTAGTGCGTTCAGGCGTGATTGGTATCACCCGCGGCGAAAAAACGCTCAGCGTATAATATTGATTCTGTGTCAATTTATTAATTCTTATTACTAAGCTTATATCGTTCATTATTTTGAAAAATAAGAGTGATATAAGTATTTACTGGCCATGGCCAACTATTATTGAGGAAAAGGACTCTACTTATGAACGTTTTTTATGATAAAGACTGCGACTTATCTATCATCCAAGGCAAAAAAGTTGCCATTATCGGTTATGGCTCACAAGGCCACGCCCATGCCTTGAATCTACAAGAATCTGGCGTAGATGTCACTGTAGGTCTACGTGCTGATTCAAGCTCATGGAAAAAAGCTGAGAACGCTGACCTAAAAGTTGCCGAAGTCGCTGATGCGGTCGCTGCTGCTGATGTGGTGATGATTTTGACCCCTGATGAGTTCCAAAGACAGCTTTATAGTGAAGTGATTGAGCCGAATATTAAAGAAGGGGCGACGCTCGCTTTTGCT
>JARIAA010000056.1 GCA_029264635.1 Psychrobacter sp.
GACCCACTGACTTTGACTGTAATTTTTTGACTAAGGAACGCTAGGCCCGTCCTACCCATTCCATCCGTAACTGCCCTAATAAACAACACGACTCATACTATTAAAATACTGCGTACTCGAAAAAATACTGTTACAGCCAGTTTTAATGAACCTTCTATCAGTCAGTATGATAGCATTGGCTCTCATCATAGCTTTCAAACGCCAGCGCGTTACAAGCAGCATGTACTGCATTACGTACTAAAAAGCTTGGGCTATCTGCCCTCGCCATTATTAGAAAGATTAAGTCATTCACTGCATGGTCCAGACGCCAAGCAGTATCCGCATGCTGATGCGCATCTGCGCCTGATTTTAGCGCTGAGTCATAAACTTAAACGTCCGCTCCATCTCGACAAACTTGCTACCTTGCGCCATAAATTTGCAGCGGATGCAGTGGCTATGCAGTCGCCTATTGTCTGGCGACAATCAGAAAATGAATCAAAGTTGCCAACTAAAAACAGTGCGACTGTCCACTGGCAAGATAAACTGATCGCCAATGCGGATGACGAGGATATGACGGTGCGCTGCTATCAGCATGATGACAAAAACCCTGATGACGTCGTCATGCTGTTCTTTCATGGTGGTGGGTTTTGTATTGGTGATATCAACACCCATCATGAATTTTGTCATGCCGTATGTACGCAAACAGGCTGGTCTGTGGTCAGTGTCGACTATCGGCTGGCGCCAGAATATCCTGCGCCAACCGCGCTTAGAGATTGCTTGAGTGCGTATGCTTGTGTAGTAGATCATTGCCAGCGTTTGAACGCTTCATCGTCACGTATTGTCTTAGCAGGTGACAGTGCTGGCGGATGTTTGGCTATCTTAGTGGCGCAGCAAGTATCAGCGCCAGATGCAGCGCAGTGGTTGAACTTAGGATTAGACGTTGAAAAGATTATGCTTTCGCTACACGGTCTGCCGCGTCCACTAGCGCAGCTGCCGCTATACCCTGTGACTGATATTGAAACCGATTACCCAAGTTGGGCGCTTTATGGTCAAGGATTATTACTGGATCATACGGATGTCGAAGTATTTGATAGTGCATACATGCAGCAAAGTGGGTTATCGCAGTCGCATGCGCTGGTCTCACCCATGCATGGCAATAATACACATATGTGTCCAAGCTATATTGTCGCGGCTGAGTTGGATATTTTACGTGATGAGGCGCTTGCTTATGCGGAGCAATTAAAGGACACAGGTATTGAGGTCAAGACCCATACTGTCCTTGGTGCACCGCACGGTTTCATCCATTTAATGAGTATTCATAAGGGTCTTGGACACGAGACGAATGATATTATTAAAGGATTTAGCCGCTTTTTACACAAGTTAACGACCACTGAGGGTAATTAGCCATATCTCGGATCGTGAGCCCAAACGGAACGGGATACCCCAAAAACCATAGCCAGAGGAAACCACAAAATGACCGTGACCAATCGTTTCATAACCGTAACCTAAACGGTTAATCGCCTTAACGATAAAATTGGCGGGGAATATCTGTCCGTTGTGTGTATGCCCTGATACTTGCAAATCTATGGGCAGCTGGCTATGTTCAACGATATCACTGGGTCGATGGTCTAATAAGATAATCGGCCCATCTGTATTGACTTGCGCCAATAGCGTGGTGGTCGCTACGCGCGCGCGTTTGTGATTATCAAACCGTCCAATCAACCAAATCGGCTCACCTTCATACAAAATCTGACACACATCATCATTCAATAACTGTACGCCAGCACTACGCAGTGAGTGACTAATCGGCTGCTCGTGACCATATAAATCATGGTTACCTAAAGTTGCATACACCCCATAAGGCAAGCTATCACATAGCTCGGTGAGATTTTTCTCCATATGATATTTTTTAAAGGCTTTCGTATCATCATCCATGATATCGCCTGGCATGAGCAAGATATCGGCTTGTGATTGAACGACAAGGCGGCGTAGTCTATCTATTGCGCTACTACCAAACAGCTGGCCAATATGTAGATCACTTGCCACCGCTATCTGTAACTGTCCTGTCATCGGTTTATCGATACTTATGGTTTTCTTGCGTATCACAGGAACATAAGCACTATATAAAGCAAAAATGAACAAGCCAATGAAAACGATCATAGCGAACATACGTAGGCCAAACGCTATCCTATCTGGACTGAGAATATTGACCTCAAACACACTTATCATTAGCCAATAACCTGAATATAACAAACTGGTAAGCAGCGCTGTCAGTATCATAAAATGCATAACCAGCATCCATCCACTTACCCAGCGATAGCTATTGGCAAACGCTCTTTTAACACTTAGCAGCAGTAAACCATTTGTAATGACAAAAATTATAACCATCAACGCAGTGGGCAAAGCGCCCGTTGCCCAAGGCTCCAGCCACCACCTTAAGCTTAGTCCAGCTCCTAGACTAAAAAGCTGCAATAACACAAAAATGGTCATAAAAAATGTGTAGCGCATATGGCGTCCTAAAGTGATTTTACTAATAATATATGGGTTCTATCATAGCGTTACTCTTCATAAAAACGTTGAAACTATCTAGTAAGTGTGTTGAATAATAGCATCATGATTTTACTGTATATTAACTGTAAAAAAAGATAAAACGCTTGATTTACAGATAAGCTGTCTGTCACATTTTTCAAGGTTTTGTTAAAGTACGTCTTAACAATGACAAGCTATTTAACAAGACTTTTGTTAAATATTTAACCAAACTAATGAGACAAATCACTGGAGTTATTCAATGCCACAAACTAGCTATCAAATCTCAATGACTGACAAAGAAGCTGCTGATAAATTGGTTGCTGATACAGATAATGTGCCAGGCGTAAAATGGGTCAATGTCAATGTTGAACAAGGCATTGTCGTAGTGACTCATGGCGAGGATTACGATGAAGAAGGCTTTAAATCAGTCGCAGGGATTTAACCATATCTATAGAGATAAGCGCTCTTTTTACTGTTTAAAAAGCCACTATCATAGCTGGCTTTTTTATTTTTTGATCGATTAACGTTTATAGAATTAACAGTTATAAGAACATCAGCGATAGCTATGTCAATGTGACAGAGCCTTACTTATTGGGCTTGCTGTAGCGTAATCGTCCATATCTCAGCCCGCGTACCAAGTCTGAATGGCACCGCGCCAAAACCATAGCCTGAAGAGACTAAAAACTGAGTATCCTCTATATTTTTTGTTCCGTGCACCAACGGTTCAAACCACTGCTTTAGCATCGTTAATGGGAATATTTGCCCGCCATGAGTATGCCCTGATAAATGCAAATCTACTGGGAAATCTTTAATCTCGTCAATGGCTGTAGGACGATGCTCTAAAAAGATAACTGGTTTATCAGTATTGATCGTCGATAGTAGTTTTTTTGCAGATAAGCGCTTGGAGTCTACATCGTCTGAGCGCCCAACCAACCACACAGCATCGTTCAGTAATACGCTTTCATTATCAAGTACGGTTATACCTGCATTTGTGACAGCCTTCGCGATCGCCTCTTCATACCCTAAATAATCGTGATTTCCTAATACCGCATAAACGCCAAGTGGCGCCCGAAGTTTGGATAAATGTTCATGCATATTGGTTTTATCATAATAAATAGTAGTGTCATTCATAATATCACCCGCCAGCACCACCATATCAGGATTCTGCTCATCAATAAGGCGGACCATTTTGTCTATTTGGCGATTGCCAAACCATCTCCCTAAGTGCGTATCAGATGCCAAAGCAATCGTAAGGGGTTTATCTAATGGTTTATTGGTCAAGACCGTCAAATGATGAACTACCGGCGAATAGGCATTAAAAACCGCTAAGCTTACGATGCCAATATATATTATCACGCCAATGCTACGTATGAGCTTGGGTCGGTGCTCACGCTTTAACAGTCCAAAATAGATAAAAGCAATAGCAATGGTAATCAGTGCTGCATAAATCATGAAGCCTTGCAAAATACCGATCACTAAATAGACATGAAAACGATCACGCCAAAATTCAGTCAACCCGTAAGCAAGAGCGATATTATTGATGATAAAAACTGCCACTACGAGCGCAGCTTTGCTAATAAAGCGTTGTGGCTTAACAAACCACCATAGAATAATGCTGGTCGTTAGTACCAGCATCTGGGTTAAAACAATAAAGAAAAGCCACATAATGAGTTCTAGTTAAGTAAAAATGTCATCATCTTACGCCAACACTCTTACGCTCTGAATGCTGATATTTTATTTTCATTACAATTTCATGCGGTTTCATCATCGTTCTAGCTCATTTGTTAATATGGCGTTGTTTCACATGAAACATTTTTTATAACTACTTATGACTTTTGCTCTTCTAACGCCTGCTTAAACGTTGGTTGTTTAAACGTATAACCTGCGTCCTGTAACGCTTGTGGTAATACCTTTTGCCCATCAATTAGTAGTGTCGACATCTCAACGAACATCAGCTTAAGTAAAAACTCTGGTAGCGTAAAAAAGGTTGGACGATGTAACCATGAACCCAATTCTTTAGTAAAAGTATGGTTGGTGACGGGATTCGGTGCTGTCAAGTTATAGACTAGCGCTGGCGTATCATTTAGGGTTTTTAGCGAGTTATCAGCTGTAATCTGAGTGTTCCCATAATCAGCAAGATGCTTTTCGATAATAAATATCGCAGCCCCTACCCAATCTTCACGACTGATCCAGCTCATGATTTGTTTACCATCGCCCAATTGTCCGCCAACGCCCATCTTAAATGGGGTTAAAAGTTTACCGAGCATACCGCCATCAGGATGGATCACGATACCTGTACGTACAATAGCGACAGGTACGCCATATTTGGTCGCCTCTAACCCTAATTGCTCCCAATCATCACAAAGTCGATGTGAGAAATCAGATTCATAATCGCTACTTTCAGTCAGTGGCTTGTCCCCTTGCGTGCCGTACCAGCCAATGGCTGAGCCGCTCACTAGTAGCCTAGGTTTTGTGCTGCTACGCTCAACAAACGCTAGTATCGACTCTGTCGGTTTGACGCGGCTAGCAAGCAATTGCTCTTTACGCTCATCGCTCCAGCGTGAGTCTGCAATCCCAGCACCAGCAAGATTTAAAATCACATCAAAGTTTTTATCCGTCTTTGCAAGCTCATCATAAGTCATCATACTAATATCAGTAGGGTGCTTTTGACTGCTATCACGAGTCAACCAAGTGATATGCAGCGCTTTATTCTGCGCACGATGACGCTCCATGAGTTCACGGCTAAATGCACTACCTAGAAACCCTGAACCGCCACTGATTAAAATATCCATGCTCTACTCCCTGTTATTTATCGTTATCTGAGATGATGCAGACCCTTATAACTATCGTCTTCTTTTTTGAAGGTTATATCAAAACGACTTTTACATACTTTTGGTAAAGCAATGCAGCTAGCAATAACGGCGTTCACCGCACCGAAAAGACCTATCATTAACATAAAAGCTAGCAGTACACCAATCTCTATCCAAGAATTAATGCCTAAATATAAGACGATTGCGCCCATATAAAATGCAGATGTCACAAATCCAATTAAAAAGGACGTACGTATACTTTTATGATCGCCCTGCCATATCTTTTTGCAGGCGATAATAATACCTGTCAATAACGCTGGAATAAAACCAAGTAACCCAACATAAAGTATTGGCTGATAACCAATTTGAGCAAAATCTGCTTCTTTAAATACCAACAACACGCATAGCTCTACGATGAGTCCACCAATAACACTACCAAGCCCTGCAAATAAAATGGTGACTTGTAAATATGGGTAAGCATTAACCCTGTTAACCATTTTCATATTAGTCATCTCCATCCTATTTATCCTATAAAAGTTAAGTATTAACTTAGTATAAATAGGGCTTCGGTAGCAATGATGGAGTCAGTATGAATAATTAATGAATAAGTCTCTTAGTTGTATTGAGTCTGCCTATTCATACATCCACTTGGCGCCATTCTTTAATTTCTGTCAATAGTGAAATTGAAGAATAGTATTTACTGTTTAAATGATTATTACATTTTAACGGACAATTAAGCCTGTTGTGGCATCACGAATTTGGCTTGGTAAGGTGTAGCCCAATGTTTCCGCTTGCAAGTAACAGATTTTTTTACCGAAATAGGCGTAGGCTTCATCAAAGGTGCTGGCAGGCGGATGTCCCGATGGATTGCAACTGGTTGAGACTAGCAGACCTAACGGATTACTCATACTTACCATCTGCTGGCACAGCTGACGAATAATAGGATGAGCGATAACTCTAACCGCAACCGTTTGGTGCTGACCCGTTATCCAAGAAGGTATGCTGATAGCAAGTCTGGTTGGAATAGGCAGTAACCAAGTATGCGCCTGCTGATCTTGAGTATGGTCAGAATGGCTATCCATCTGCCAGCTCTTAATAACTTGTTGACGCAGGTTTATATCTAAAGACTCTAATAAAGGTGTTAGGCGCGCTACGCTATCAGTAATGACGATCATCCCTTTGGCTTGTGGACGCTGTTTGATGTTCAAAATGCGCTGAACTGCCGCTTCGTCATAAGCATCACAGCCGATACCCCAAACGCTTTCCGTCGGATAAGCCAGCAGCTCTCCTTCTTTGAGCCACTTAGCAGCTTGGACGACTGAATCGGTAATAAATGGTGCAAAATGGCTCATAGCTTGAATGCTTCAAAAAGATAGGAACTTAAGCACTCATAATAACACAGGACAAAGAAAGACTAAGATGACAGAGTTTGAGATTACCGAAATTGTTCTCAGCTTAAAGACTCGAAAATCAGTAAATAGAAC
>JARIAA010000085.1 GCA_029264635.1 Psychrobacter sp.
TTTGCAGGGCATATCTTGTCCTATTCTTCGATGTCAGGCCCTAGCCTTGATCATGCGGGATTTTTACTGCGCCGTATGGTCAAGCAATCGCCACTGCGTATGGCCGCTTTACTCAGGCATTCTTGGTACGTTGGCGCTTTTCATCTGCCCTTTATCGGGCCTACGTTTTGGAAGGTTTATTCGCCCAAAAAATGGCAAGAGTATGTGGCAAAAGTTCAAGATTGCTCGGACATTCCTTTTAACCCAGACGTCACCAAAAATGGCGAATACGGTATCAAGCTATACCGCGCCAACTTTTTGCCTCGTACCTTAAACCCGCGTCCGCGCTATGCGCAGTGCCCTGTACAAGCGATTGTGCTAACTGAAGATGACTATGTTAGACCCACTTATATTAACGAGATGAAAAACTGGGTAAAAGATTTAAAAGTCGTTGAGATTGCAGCCAATCACTGGGCAGAGCTTAGTCATCCTGAGCAAGTGAGCGATTATATAAGGGAGTTTGCTTTGGCGCACAGTGAGAAAAAACTAACTCATTATTGAATCTATCTAGCTTAGTAGATAGCTTTAATGAATTTAGTCAAATTACATAAACAACATTAGAACTTTTGCAATCAGTCTTATTGAAAAAATAGTTAAGAAGCCTTTATTTTCAAACATCTGTAAATTTAGATTTGACTATGGGCACCATCCACTCATCTTGAAGCTCTGAGTAGATGGTGCCTTATCTCTTGTCTACTCTCTGCTTTTTGATCAAAAATTAATACACTTAAATAAAGCATTTACTGTAAATAGCCGTTTACCGCCTTGATATCCTCTGGAATATCACTCTCTCCTAGCGCCTCTAACAAGTTGATCTCAATCGTCCTTGACATCGCGCTAAGCGGTAACTGATTTGCCGCCACTCCGAAAGGGTCTTCTAGCTCTTCACTAAGGACATCCAAACCAAAAAAGGTATAAGCGATCATGGCGCAGATCAAAGGCGTCGCCCAGCCTAGCGAGGCCACTAGCGCAAAGGGCAATAAAAAGCAGTATAGATAAGTCGTACGGTGCACAAGTAGCATATAAGCAAAGGGCAACGGCGTGTTATGAATGCGCTCACAAGCTGCTAGTACAACGGTCATAGACGTCAGGCGCTCATCGATGTTTTGTACCATATGCTCTGACAGTAGCCTCTGACGCCGACTGTCTCCTAGCTTTTTGCCCAGCTGAAGCATCAGATACTCAGGTAAGTTGCGCGCCTTACGCATACTGGCGTGATACTGCGGCTCTACAAAACGCTCGACATCTTCCCAAGGCGAGCTGCCGCGCAGACGATGGCGCAGGGCATGAGTAAAGGCGATAGCAAGATAAATCATACTTTGCTGCGTTTGCCGACCTATTTTGTCATCACCATCGATAAAAGACAGCAATTGACGGGTCAGGCTGCGAGTCTCAAAAACCAATTGACCCCATAAGCCACGAGCCTCCCACCAGCGCTGGTAACTGGCGTTATTACGAAAGCCAAGAAATAATGATAAGGCAATACCGATCAAGGTAAAAGGCGCGGTACTGTAATAAGGAAATGAGTTAGGAATCCTGTGCTGAATGATGGTTATGATCATACTTAGCAAAGTAATAAATAAGATTTGCCGATAAATCTTGGGAAGCACTGAGCCGCGCATGGTGAAAAATATTTTTACAGCATTCGGTTTTTGCCGGACGATCATGTTAATTTCCTAACACTGATACCTTTTTTGAAGAGGAGAATAATAACAGACTACTAATAATAAGTGCATCAAGAACACTTTTTTAGTCATTTTTGACTGGGAGGATGGCTTTTGCCATTCATGATATTATCTACTCTTTTTTATCCTCTACTATAGCTTAAATGTCTAGAAAATCATTGGTTGTGATAGTGATGTAATGATAGCAGTAGCCAACCTACATAGTGGATGTTATTGCTCAAAAATTCGATTATAGTGGACACTTACACGCTTATTTAGATGAATGAAAGGATAAAACCATGAAAACATTAGGATTATGCATTGCTACAGGGCTAAGCTTAAGCGCTTGTGCTAGCGGTATGAATGGTGGGACTACGACGGGCAATCAAAACAATATTGTCACCCAATATCCCGTCGAAGCTGCCATGATTAATATTTATACCAAAGCTCGTAGTCAAAAGTTGGAGGCGATCGTCGGCAACCAAACCGCTTCTGCTGACATTAAAGTCACACCTAAAGGCAACCTGCTATTTAATAATAAACCTGTACAGGCTGCTGAAGTAAATACCCTGAACAAAGTGAATAATCAAGTCACTGATCAATCAGTCGCCATCAACTACTTTACCGTCAATCCATTGGTATTTTATGGCTTCACCGACAGTTTAGGTAAGTATTCGCTCTCCAATCAGACGACCACTATTCCTAAAATGGCGGCGGTGGGTTCCTCTAGCAAACTCATTACTGAAGACGTCTATACAGACAGCAGTCTGCAGCAAAAAATAGGCACCTATACTCAAGACTGGTCTTTGACAAGAGACAGCAATAACACCGCATGGTTTTGCATAGAAACCTCAGCCAATTTGCTCGTTGCTAACGACCCTAACGGCACGTCGTCAGAATGTTATAAAATCAACGCCAAAGGCGACATCTTAGATAGCAAAGTAACCATTAACCAGCCTGCGACAAATGGGGTAAAGTCCATAACGTTCATTAGCCCATAAGGGATGGCACCAATAACCACTGCTAGTCGTTCACACAATAAACATCATTTAAAAATACACACAGACATGAGTATTGCTTTGCTTTGTTATTATTCTTTTTTTAATTAGACGATATGATGGTGCTTGCGATTGTTCTTAAAATCAGAACTCACATTTGTAATTATCACTGTTTATCTCAATGTATTCAGCATTTATTATATACATAGTTTGATATAGACGAATGAAGTAAAGAACTATAATTCATAAAAGCTTCATGATATTGCGCTAAATAGGAAACCACTATGAATAAAAAAATGACCATTGCCTTAATCATTGGTAGTTTGCGTAAAGCATCCATCAATCGTCAATTTGCAGACTATATCGTGTCGCAATTACCAAAGGATGTTGCAGTAACAGAAGTTAATATCGCTGATTTGCCGCTATATAACCAAGATTATGATGATCATGATATTGAAAGTTATACGCGAGTACGTACACAAATCGGAAAAGCAGATGCTGTGTTAATCGTTACACCTGAGCATAATCGTACGATGCCTGCGGCACTTAAAAATGTCATTGATATTGGCTCGCGCCCTTATGGCAGTAGTGTCTGGATGGGTAAAAAAGTAGCAGTTGTGACGGCGTCTCCAGGTACTTATGGTGCTAGATCCAGTGGCCTTGACGTGCGTAAGAGTATGCAGATGCTGTCAGCAGAGATGATGATCAGCCCTGAGGTTTATCTCGGTCACGCTACTGATAGCTTAGATGAAGCTGGTCAAGTTAGCGAACGCACCCAAAAATTTCTACAGAAGTTCGTTGAGGGGTTCGTTGAATTTGCAGGAAGATGAAATAGCTGGCGTAGAGCAAAAGGACGAAAGTAAAACAACTTTAAACTATAGCCTCTTTTTTTCCTTAACCATAAAAAGCGTACTTATTTGAAAATATAAAGTTTTTAAAAATCAACACTTTAAAATTTATTTTTAACGAACGTTAAACAAACATCGTACTAGCGTATTAATGAAGTTACTAAATAATATGCTAGTATTTTGTTAAGAGATACTTATTAGTGCGTAATTATGGTTAATTTTATTTTAATTATTTAGTATCTCTTATAGAACAGCACTTATTTGTTTTAATTATAAAATCACATCGATCATAATAAAAGGAAATAATTATGTCTAATTTCAATGTAGATCAAGTTAAAGCAGAACCTAGCGATAAGCTAATTACACCTGATAATACGGTCTTTATGTTTATTGACCAACAGCCACAGATGTACTTTGGGCTAGGCAGTCATGACACAAAAGACGTCATCAATGCGATCGTCGCATTGTCTAAAACAAGAAAAATCTGGGACATCCCTACTGTCTTAACGACGTTGACTACTGATACTTTTACAGGTGAGATTCCTCAGCAGCAGCAAAGAGAATTTGAGAACGACACCCCAATTGATCGTACCGGGCTGAACGCTTGGCAAGATGAGCGCGTAGTTGATGCCGTCAAAAAAACGGGTCGTAAAAAGATCATCATGTCAGGTCTATGGACTGAGATCTGTGTCCTATTGCCAGCAATATCAGCAGCAGATCAAGGCTATGACGTCTACGTCGTGACCGATGCTTGCGGCGGAATCAGTAAAGAAGCCCATGATATGGCTATCATCCGTATGGTAGAAGCTGGTGTAACACCTGTAACATGGGTTCAGGTCTTGTGTGAACTACAACGCGACTGGTCACGCCAAGAGACTTATGATGATACTATGAGTATCGTAAAAGAGCATGCTGGTGCTTATGGCGTTGGTGTACAATACTACTATAATCCACCAAAAGAAATCGCCAAAAACGTCTAAATTATGACTGGTTCTATTGAAGTCTTTGAATAAATTCGATCTATTTGAACAACAAAAACGTCATGTCTAAAGCATGGCGTTTTTTTAATGGTTAATAGCAATTTGCTATTAACACATTACACCTGCCATAACCCTTCGACATTGATCTTATCTGCATCAATGATTGGATAATCTGCAAAATTTATTTGATAACCACCTGATGTCTTTGGTGTCATTTGACAGGTTGCGCCCAGCGGAAAGCTATGTTTTTCACTGATATGACCAAAGCTTATGCCATTATAGATAGGTAATCCAGTCAGCTTGTGTAGCTGGCGAATGACGGTTGCCACATCATAACGTTTATCGTAGCTATCTTCACCTGTGCCAGTTAGTGAACCAAAGACAATAGCTTGCTGATGTTTGAACACCCCTGCCAAATATAAATCATAAAGCATGCGCTCAATACGATAAGCCTGCTCGCCTACGTCTTCTAAAAATACAATGCCACCATCAATACGCGGCAGATACTCGCTGCCTGCCAGCGCTGATACCACGCTCAGATTACCACCCCAAATCGTGCCTGTTAGTACTTGCGTCTTATCAGCTGCCAAAATCGCTGGCAATTGCTTACTAGTCAAATTGGCGTTTTGAACATTAATCTTTAAATTAGGGTTAGTAAGTGCTTCTACAAACTGCCGACAACTCACCTCATCCGGGGTTATTTTACCAAATTCACTATAGAGCATGGGGCCAGCAAGCGAGCTCATCTGTCCTTTTGCTAGCAGTGCACATTGAATAGCAGTGACATCACTAAAACCCGTCAATATCGTGCCTCGCTCTTTCATCACGCGACCTAGTGTTTGCCAGTCGATCAGCGGCAACAAACGCACGGCACCATAGCCACCGCGCACGCCCATGAGTAGTTTGGGTGCAGCAATCGCGCCAGTTGCCATATTTTGTAGATCACTTGCCCGCTGCGTGTCCGTTCCAGCAAAGCGTAAATATTGCCGTTCAGTAACAGCAGGATTTTGTACGATAAAACCTGCGCAAGCCATACGCTCTAATGCCAACTGATTACGCTCATAACTACCGCCAACGTTGGAGCTGGCAAATAAACGGGTCTCAATAGTAGGGTTGATACAGCGTGATTTGAATACGATTGACTGATGATCAGTTGCTATCGTCGTCGGCAGATCATCTTTAGTCAGCTGTGTGCTGTCGTTTTTATCATTTGTATTAACCGTAAAGCTCTGGGCAATACCTTGAGTTGCAAGTAGACTTACCCCTGTACCCACGCCTAGCCGCTCCAAAAATTGACGACGATTCAGCGCTATACTTGGCTCAGTGTTGACATTATCTTTTGGCAAAAGGGTTTGTTTTATTACGCGCATACTGAACAATTACCTTAAAACGTATTTTAGAATAGTGATGTGATGATTAGGTTTTTTGACATGAATATTATACAAACTTCGTAGCTTATCACTGATAATAGCAGCTATGATTATATAACCTTATGATCTCTGTTTATTCAACGACAACAAATTGTTAAACAACCCTGTTTGGTACTTACCATTACTCTTGTTATAGTAATAAATAATTCACCAATAACGAAAGGAACGCTAGTATGGCTGATACAGAAAAAGATCATAAGTCTCTTTTAGACAATATTAAACTCATCTTAAGTAAAGAAGATAGAATAAAGGATCAAGTCGACAAGGATCGTGGTCTTGAGCGTTACGCTAAAGACTTGATGCTACTTATGAGCTTGGTAAAAGATTATTACCAAGGTAATTATCGCAATATACCTTATAAAACTATTTCAGCGGCAGTAGTTGGGTTGTTATACGTTTTAAACCCTATTGATATTATTCCAGATTTTATACCTTTTATTGGTCAAGTTGATGATGCCTTGGTAATAGGGTTTTGCCTAAGACTGATGGAGAAAGACTTAAATAAGTATAAAACTTGGAAAAACGAGCAATCAATGTCCAAAGAGTCAATGTCTAAAGAGTCAATGTCTAAAGATGATGCAAAGTCTGAAAATAAAGCCTCTGATACTGAAGACAAAAATGCAAAAACTAAGAAAAAATCCTTATAATCAAAATAAGGATTAGTGATATCTTCAATCGCAAAAACACGGTCAATGAGTTCATCATTGACCGTGTTTTTGTGCACATTAAGCTTAAAATTAGTAAACCATCATTAGTGAGTGATAACTAACCATCAATCAGGCACATCATAACGTGCTTTTTCTGGATTTAAACCGAATGAATAGACAAAGGTAGCAACGAGACTATTGACGATAATAAATGGCAGATCAATGGTGACATGTCCGAGTAAATAACGTCCTATCAACCATGAGATAATCAGCATAATAATAAAAAACGCTCCCAAATATCCTAAGATGGCAGGTTGTTTTAGACTATAGGGCTGTCCGGGAGCAGGCTGTTTGTCGAGCACATAGATGCGAATAGCCCAACCCGCTGCGTAGGATAATCCGCCTAGCACGACATAACTCAAAAAATTCATATTATCTGACTCTTAACTAAATGACTGCCGAAATACTGTGCTATCTAATAAATCTATCGTCAATGGCATTTGTTATTCGAGGTTCATCATTAAAGGCTTTCAGTACTTGGACCAACGTTATCAATGATAATATTGGCATGTGGATTGGCTAGAATATCGGTATTCACCTCATCGCACTCAACCTTATAAATGGTATTTGCTCCTCTATAGATATAGGACAAATACTCACTATCAAGTAATGGATCGATATTGGCATAAACAGGTTTGACATGAGCCATAACCAGTACTCTATCAGGACGACCAATGACGGCGTCAACGTTGTCAGGATCGATAGAGAAAAATTTGGGTATCTCGCTGTTGGCAAGCGCTTCTAACGGCTCAGCAGTATCCCAAACGCGCTTGGCACTTGCAGGCTCTTTCATCTGCATGACCCAGACGCCTGCTTGTTGACTAACTTTGATTTGTGCAGGCTCATCATTACTGACCGTATAACAACCTTCAAATACAGATAAATCCACTGCAATGTTTGCCGTTTCACTATCAACTACTGCTGTGCTGCTATCATTACAACCTGCCAATAATAGCGCACTACAAGTTAAGCTACCGACGACCAATACAGTAAGTTTTTTGCAAATAACGTCTAAGCATGTGAGCATATTAATGTCATCCTGCGTTAAAAAGGGCCAAGGTATAGGCAAATCAGCTTAGATCGAAAAGCGACGTCCTCATTAAGTATATTTTAACAGAAAACCAATCTTTTACTGTTTTGATATTTAGTTTTATCGTTTTGTTTTCAGTGACGACGCATATTGGTCATGGATTTGCTATAATCAGACGTGTAAATATCAGGCATTCTTGATCAATTTACGATCATCCATTCACGTTAGTGCGAGTTATTATATTTTTATGCCAGACAATTCTACTTTATCGTCCTTTGCAGCACATAATACGCCTATCAGCGCGTCTGCCAAACCTTTAGATGGCCATGAGCGAGCGAGCACAGATCCGCTCGCAGCGAAAGCGAATACTACTGTTGCCTATACGGATGGTGCTTGTAAAGGTAATCCTGGCGCTGGTGGCTGGGGCGCTCACCTGATATTTAGTGACGGGCAGACGCAAGATCTGTATGGCGGGGACAAAGAAACCACCAATAATCGTATGGAGCTGATGGGCGCAATAAAAGCCCTAGCCCATAGTCCACGCGACTCAAAGCTTGAGATCTGGACCGACTCTAGCTACGTTAAAAATGGCATTACTGACTGGATTGATGGTTGGAAAAAACGTGGTTGGAAGACGGCTAGTAAAAAGCCCGTTGCCAATCAAGATTTATGGCAACAATTGGATGAACTTCGTCAAGCACGTGACGTTGAATGGCACTGGGTTAAAGGTCACGCTGGTCACGCTGGTAACGAAAAAGCGGACGAGCTTGCCAATCTTGGCGTCACTTCTCATAGCGAGCCATCGTTTGACCTTGACTCTGACTCTGACTCTGACTCTGACTCTGACTCTATAGATAACCCTATACCTATAGACGACGATATGGCTAAAAAAAAAGACGACATAGCCGCTGATGACTGGTTAAAACTTGATCCATTAGGCTTCAATGTAATGGATGAGGATGTTGCTGAAGAATCATTGGATGAGAGGCTATCAAACGATAACTTCTTGAATAAAATGCTCGACAATAATAACTCTACTCCGATTCAAGTGAGCCACGAACCAAGTCACGCGCCACAAACGATGAGAACCGATAGCATGATAGCAGATGACCTGACAGTAAGCGAAGATACCATAAATAGCCATGCACCAGACACCACAACAGAACTACCAAAATTCGATGGCGATACCAGCCGCGCAAACCCAAACTTCCGTCCTTTATTACCAGAACCGATCCACCGACACGACGCCAATCGACAGCTGATTATGGATACAGAGACCACAGGTCTTGATCCTTTGAAAGGCGACCGAATAATTGAAGTTGGTATTGTTGAGATGATCGGACGTAAGTTTACTGGCGAAAAGCTGCATGTTTATATTAACCCACAGCGCGGTATGGATGAGGAGGTCATTCGCATTCATGGTATATCAGAGGCTTTT
>JARIAA010000101.1 GCA_029264635.1 Psychrobacter sp.
TCTTTATCTTTACCGTAGACCTTTTCACGTTGCACGCGGCTGGTTGAATTATAGACATGAACGATGGCTCGCTTTGCACCTTTTAATGATTCAAAAGTACGCGCAATCAGATGCTCACGGGCCTGTACCAATACTTGTAACGTCACATCATCAGGTACATGGTCTTCTTCAATAAGCTTACGCGCAAAATCAAACTCAACTTGCGCCGCTGACGGAAAACCTATTTCAATCTCTTTAAAACCAACATCAACCAAAGTCTTAAAAAAACGCATTTTTTGCTCAATCGTCATCGGGTCAATCAAAGCTTGATTACCATCGCGCAGATCGACACTGGCCCATATTGGCGATTTTTCAATAGTTTTACTCGGCCAAGTACGATCTGATAATAAAGGTGCGAACGCAAAAGGACGATATTTACGAAAATCGAAAGCAGCGTTTTTTGGCGTAACTTTTGTAGTACGTACGGCTTGGTCAGACATGATCAATCCTTTTAAATGAAGTGATGGACTATATAGCATCAACTAAATGGCTGTGACATAAAAGATACTGGTTATACTATTATGATAGCAAAGTTTATAGAGTGAAAAACTGCTTTTTTTAACAAACCAATTATCATTTTTAGTGTTTAATGCTATTTATCCCTATATAATTAGTATAAATCACTACCAGCTATCTAAAAACATGACTGATAATCACATGATCGATGATATTGATAAGCGACTTCTACGCCTATTACAGACAGAAGCTCGTATGAGTATTACTGAGCTGGCTGAAAAGGTTAATCTGTCTGCCACTCCGTGCGCGCGCCGTATCAAACGTTTAGAAGATAACGGTATTATCACAGGTTATTATACGCAAACTGATGCAGAAAAAATGGGTTATCCGCTCGCCGTATTTATTGCCATTAGCATGGATCGACACACCGCTGAGCGTTTTGAGCAGTTTGAGCGTAAAGTACAAAGCTTTAATGAAGTGGTTAGTTGTAGCATCGTCACGGGTCGTTCTGAAGATTATATGATTAAAGTACGGGTACGCGATATGGCACACTATGAAGAGTTTTTATTACATCGGCTCAATCGTATCGAGGGTGTGGCACAAGTACATACAAGCTTTGAATTACGAGAAGTGTTTAGTCGCAGCATCGTCTAACAGCCTACTTTTAAAAATAACTGTTACGCTGCCGACTAAATAGTACTATTAGAACAAGTCCAGTCAACAGACCAACCGCAGCGACTAATAGAACTGCATTGAAATTATCATCTTGTCCTGCTAAGGCGACCGTCACTAATGGCCCAATAAACTGCCCAAGTGCATAGGCTAAAGTTGCCAATCCTATCAGCAGATTGGAGTAAGAAGGATTGATATTTTTAATGATGTTCAAGGTCATCGAGACCATACCGACAAAGGTTAATCCTAAGATAATCGCATTTGCATACAAACCAAACGCGCACTTAAACCATAAAGGCAAAAGCATCCCTAATGCATGTAATAAAGTTAAACCCATTAAGGTTTTAGTCTCGCCAATACGTCTAGCAAGTGCACCCCACAGAGGGTTGGAGAGCATCGCAAAGATACCCACCAACAACCAAATAAGCAGTCCAGCGTAGCTTTGTGTTGTCAGCCGCTGAGCTGCCATTACTGGCAAAAAGGTGGCTGAGGTAATATAACCAAACCCTGCCAGTACATAGCTTGCTAATAAAAGCACAATAGCTTTGGTATGTCCAGCGACTGCTTCATATAATGAACGTTTAAAATTGATATAGGTTTGGCGTACAGATAGATGAGTCGTATGGAGCGCTGAATTTACTACCACTTTTTCGATAGATGCATTTATATCTGTATGAAATGGTCGTATACCGTAAAGTAGCCATATGAGTGGCAAACTACTTATGCCCGCTACCAGCCAGATAGTATTGAAATGATAGCCGAGTACTAATAACCACCAAGTCAAGACGGCTGAGAGGCTAATACCTACCCCTATCCCTGCATAATGTAATGCCGAGAGTACAGAGCGGCGCTCATTGCTAAAGCTTTGAATCACCAATGATGAGCTCAAAATCATGGCAACCCCGCTCGCGATACCTGCTAGCAAACGAATAACATACCATAGGTTTAATGACATCTCCGGCACGACAAGCATGACAGTCGTAACGACACTAACAAGCGTCCATAGCATGAGCATTTGCCACGTCAGTCGCTGCGGGACAAACATCGCAACAAGCGCACCGATAAAGTAGCCAATATAATTAATTGAAGCAAGCCATCCAGCAATGGCCGTCGATAATGACAGCTGAATCATAATATCGGGCAAAGTAGCCGTAAACAAAAAGCGCCCATAACCCATCACCACTGCTAGACAGTAAAGACCTATCCAAGCGATCGCAATTTCGTTGGTAATAAGAGCAAAGATACGGCCTTTGGGAGCAGTCATCATGACAGAGCCACTTTGTGGTAATGGGCACACAATCCTTGTGTTAAGAATCTACCGATATAGTCGATATATTTCAAAAACAATATAGCACTACTGGAATGAATTTTACGCAGCCTTTGTGAAAGCAGCAAGCAAGGAAAATTTATACCATTATCGCCCTTAACTCTACAACTGTTTTATTTTCAGTTGACTATAGTACTTAAGAGCAAAAATACAGTATAAAAACGACTTAAAAACTAGGACATATTAAGTGCTGGCGATGAAGGCTTCTGTGTGTCGGTCTGCCCTAATATCTGTACTCGCTGATCGCTAAACATATCCATATCAGGCGCTAAAGTGCGCATAAACCGATCAAAATATAACAACTGCTTGGTCAATAATGCAAAATCACGGGGAAAATGAATACCGTGACGCTTACCGACTTCAACGATTTCAAGCATCATTTGATTGAGCTCATCAGCCTGCTCTTTACTGTTAAAAGGCACACCACTTGTGAAGCTAATATCTTCTGCCATGATAGTTTTCATCATGCGCTGTAGATCATTTGCTAAATCAAGCTCATCGACATTACTGCGCCCATGAGTCATCTCCATGTCGATCATATGCTGCGCCATTGCTTGATAATTGTTATCTTGCAACGCCTGCATCATACCCATACAGGCCCGCCAGCTTTCAGCCTTTAACTTACCTACGATACCGAAATCCAAAAATCCAATTCGGCCATCTGTCAAAAGCATTAAGTTACCTGCATGCAAATCAGCATGGAAACTATTGCAGAACATCAGGCTTGCAAACCACGTATTTAAGGTATCAGCCATCACTTGCGCTGGATCGTCACAATACTGGCGCATAGCTGTCTCATCAATCATAGAGACACCATATAACCGACTCATAGTCAGTACGCGCTTCGTCGTGAGCTCATCATAAACTTGCGGCGCCACCACCTTTGTATTCCCTGATAGGCTCAAAAACTGCTGAAAATCACGAATGTTCTGGGCTTCAGCAATAAAATCAGTCTCAGCAAGCATGCGCAAACGAATCTCATCAATAATCGGAGCAATGCTGGCAAACCTCATTGACGGCATTAGCAGCTCAAGCAGTTTAGTGACCCCATGCAACACGCCCAAATCGGTTTGCATGATGGTTTCGACTTCAGGCTTTTGCACCTTTAATACCACTTCATCGCCATTGTGCAAACGTGCGGCATGCACTTGGGCGATCGAGGCTGATGCTAATGGTTTTTCGTCAATAAATGCAAATTTGTCAGCCAGCGTTTGCCCGTCGACTGCCAGCTCAGCTGTCAATACCTGCTCGATGTAAGCATAAGATAATGGAGTCGTTTGATCCAAACAATCTTGAAACGCCTCTACATACTCACGTGGAAATAACGATGGCGTACTGGCTATAAACTGGCCGATTTTAATATAAGTGGTACCAAGCTGCTCAAAGGTGTCTTTTAATAGTCTTGCATCAGGCTTCTCGCCTTTTGCAACTCTTAGCGCAGATAGACCAGCGACACTGACTGTCTGACGCATGCGGTTAACCACGTTGAACGAATGCTTGAGTAAATGAGGGCGATGAATTTTCATAAAGGACAACTATAATTGAAAAGCAAAATTGTATAATAAAAAAGTTTGTGACGCTAAAAATATAATATTTGAAAACAGTGGGATAGCTAAACGGCACATATAGGACAATGCTGATCCTGTCGATAACCCATGAGTCGCTGCTGCATTCGACTACCATCCCACAAAAGCAGCTTATTTTTCAATGGATTTTTGGTTAATCCTAAATATTGCAAGGCAGCGTTAGCCTGCAAGCTACCTATAATAGCCGTGGTACTAGCGAGCACCCCAGAATTGGCGCAAGTACGCTCATCAGCCTCTGCATCGCCAGCTTCTGCATAAACTGCCACTGAACCAAATACACAGTAATAACAACCTGTATTTAAATGCGGTTCAAATAACGCCAATTGACCTTGCATGCCAATGGCTGACGCAGTCAATAGCGGAACCTGGTAACGCACACTAATGCGATTAATAATATCACGCGTCGCAAAGTTATCAGTGCAGTCTAAAAGTAAATCGGGCTTCCTCGTCGCCATCTCAAGCAAATCGTAAGCATTGTCTTCACTCAGGCGGGCAACTGTGCCACGAGCACTTATTAGAGGGTTAATCCTCTCTAGCATTTGGGCAGCGGTCAGGGCTTTGGGCTTACCGATATCTTCAGGTAAAAACAGCGTTTGACGTTGTAAATTGCTCGCTTCAATCTCATCGTCATCAATCAGATGAGTTTGCCCAAGTCCTGCACGCACCAAAGTCTCAGAAGCTGGGCAACCAAGGCCGCCCGCCCCAATCATGACTATACGAGACGATTTTAGTCGTAACTGAGCCTCAATGTCCCAGCCGTCGAGCAATATTTGCCGTGCATAACGCAGCAGCTCATCATCTGATAGCGCTACTGTTTCTGTTAAATACGTCATATTTATCACCAAATGTATTACTTAGAAAAAGCCAATCATCGAATTTGCCCAAACGTCACTCGATCATTACCGCCATAATCTTGCACCGTTTTTACTGCCCTAAAGCTATTATCTGACAGTATTTGCCGTACTGCTGTACCTTGATTAAAACCATGTTCGATCGCTAATAGTCCACCTGTACGTAAATACTTTGGTGCCTGCCGTGCAATATGCTCTATATCGGCAAGTCCATGGTTAGGGGCAATTAACGCGCTAATCGGTTCAGCTATTAAACGTGCTAAATGCACATCCTTGTCATCAATATAAGGCGGGTTGGACACAATCACATCAAATAATTGCTCGTCCTGAGTAGACAGCTTGTCATACCAGCTACTGTGCACAAATTCAATATTGGCAACATCATTAATAATTGCATTTTGCTTGGCAACTTTAAGCGCTTCTAGCGATAAATCAACAGCGACCGTTTGCCAATGACTGTGTTTCGATTTGTGTTTTAGCTCGTGCGCCAAACTAATCGCAATACATCCCGAACCAGTACCTAAATCTAGTAGCCGCTTTGACTGATTAACATCATTTAAACTTTTTGGTTGAGACTCTATCCAATTTAATACCTGTTCAACCAACACTTCAGTATCAGGTCGAGGGATTAACGTATGCTCGTTAACGGTAAAGTTGAGCGACCAAAACTCTTGCTGTCCTGTTAAATAGGCAAGCGGCATGCCAGCCTGCAGTTTAGCAATCCCCGTATTAAAGTGCTCATATTCAGCTTTAGACAGCTTATAACTTTCGTCAGTGATTAAAAACATAGCTGGCTTATCAATGACATATAGTAACCAATCCGTTAACCAAAATGACGGCAGCATCATACTTGTGTCTGTATTCGTCAGTTGCTGAATCTGCTGCTTTATTTGACGAATGGTGGACGCTGTCATAGATCACTCTTAAAAATACTGGTTAATGAATAAGTTAGTTTCACTGGTTATAGTTTATTATCCTAGCTATTCCGATGCCCGTGGTGGCTCATTGGTATCTGTCAAATTAGGATTTATCTTGCTTAATGAGGGCGTGCCAGCACTATTGCTATCCTCGTCGCCATAAATATCATCATTATTACCGATGACAATATGTTTATCGACAAAATAAATCAATACAAGAATAGGAATACCAATAGCAAAGGTAAATAAGAAAAAGAATGGATAGCCCATTGCATCAACGATACCACCAGAATACCCACCCAACACTTTAGGCGCTAATGTCATCAAAGACGAGAATATAGAATATTGCACCGCTGTAAATCGGATTGAAGTCAGTGCAGATAAGAAAGCAATAAATACGGCACTCGCAAAACCTGCCGCTAGGTTATCTAAAATAACTGCAAGATACATATACTCTAAACTGCCTGGGTGATAAGTCAAAAGTACAAATAGTAAATTAGTAATACTTGCTAGTATCGCTCCCAACATCATCACATGCATCATGCGCATTTTTTGCGCCAATATTCCACCCAAGAAACCACCAGCGAGCGCCATTAGCACCCCAACTAATTTCACAGCATTGGCAATCTCAACCTTCGTAAAGCCCATGTCTTGGTAAAAAACGTTGGATATCACCCCTGCCACGATGTCAGAGATACGGTAAAGACCGATTAATGCTAATAATAGTAATGCCTGCTTGCCATAACGCTTAAAAAAATCAGCAATAGGGTCTACCCACATCGTTTTGGCGACTTCTTTCTTGGCGAGCCCTACTCGTATGAGCCCATATCCTATTAGCATTGCAACTGCTAAGCTACCAAATAAGCGTGCCGTCTCACCGATAAAGCTGAGTAACACACTCTCGGTTTCTGTAAAAAAGCTGCCGATAACGATGAAAGCGCCTATAAAACCAATAACGGTAATAATAAATAGCAAGACTATTCTGATGTAATCACTACTTGTCTCAACCAGCAAAGAGACTTTATTAATAATTTTAGGCTGATTTATGATAAAAAATAATAGCAAAAGTGGCGCACAAGCAACTAAAGCTAAAAAGTAAAAATTAACGGCGGGCAGGATAGCAAGCGGTATGAGCGTAATATCAGAATCAAGAAAGTTGTTATAAATAATTTTGATTAAACTAAGTAGACCATATATCGAGCCTGGTATCACTAACAATGCGGCATATATAAAAAACGCTTTAAGATTGGTTTTTTGCTTGTTGACCTGTAATATCTCAGCAATCGGCTCATAGCCAGCAAAGGTGGCTAGAATCCCGATTGACATCACCCCTGCCATAATATAGTAAGTGTTACGCCACGCCTCATAACTATAGAATGCTTCTGTAGAGCCAAAATAATCCGCTAAATACAGCGCGCCCGCCCCAGCGACAATCATACCGACTCGGTATCCTGCGACATACATAGCGGCCAAAGTCGGCTGCAATGCAGGCGGCGCTATCTCAATGCGATAGGCATCAATGACAATATCTTGCGTCGCCGATGAAAAACCCAATAAGACCACTGCAGCTGCCATAAACCATAGCGCCTCTTTACTGACAGGGTTAAAGCTTGCCATCAGCAATATAGCTATGACGATAAGCAGTTGGGAGGTGACAATCCAAGCCCGGCGCCGTCCAAGCCATTTGGTTAAAAAAGGAACAGGAAGCGCATCAATCAGTGGCGCCCAAATAAACTTAAAAGAATAGCCAAGCGCCGCCCAGCTAAACATAGTCACCAGTTCTTTTTTTTAATTTTATTTATTTAATTTTATTTTTATTATGTTATGTTAATCACCATACATTAC
>JARIAA010000106.1 GCA_029264635.1 Psychrobacter sp.
GAGTTAGTTGATTTTACCAGTGCCGAATATGATTTGTTATGGCTGCTTGCTTCTAATGCGGGTCGTATTTTATCGCGTGAAGATATCTTTGAGCGTTTACGTGGTATTGAATACGACGGTCAAGATCGTTCTATTGACGTCCGTATTTCACGTATCCGTCCAAAAATTGGTGATGACCCAGAAAACCCCAAACGTATTAAAACCGTTCGTAGTAAAGGCTATTTATTCGTTAAAGAAGGCAACTAAACCTATTTTGCTTATGCAATAGCTTATGGATCATCATTGTTCTTTATAAAACCAGCTTAACGCTGGTTTTTTACTGACCACATATCAAATTTTTGAACTTAACGATCATGTTATGTGGTTTAATTGAGCGGTAATGATGGATGCAAGCTAGCTAAATAGTATATAGTTACGATTTTGAAAGGTAGGATTGTAACAGTTGTCTTATCAGTTGCAATAACCAAGACTTTCTTCTTTAACAGTACTGACAATTATTTTTAATACAAAATGATATCAGCAATTATTATTCAACAGTTTGGTCACGGCACGTATGTCATTAGTTTCTTCTTTAAAACACAGTATTTTTGTTCGAATTTATGCTGGATTGTTGATAGTCTGCCTATGCGTAGCATTATTTGCTCAATTATTGATGGATACGATCAATAAAGAACGTGTCCAGTCTTATCGCGAAAACATAGCCACTGGGGCTTTTTATTTGATCAGCGAAGGTGTTGGTCGACAAACTAGCGAGACGCAGCGTGAATACTGGTTATCAGATGCAAGCAGTCTATTTGGCTCTACATTTCGTATTGTTCCCATTGATAAGATAGATTTTAGCTCAAGTGAGCTGCGCCGTTTTGATAATGGCGATACCGTAGTGCGTTATGTCAATCAACCTACCTATGCGGACGTTTATCATCGTCTACCAGATGGCAAAAGTATCTTAACTGTCAGAATCTCTCAAGTTACAGAGCAACAAGTGCGTGCAATGGCAGTATTTTTATTAGATGATTTGTCTTACTATACAACGTTATCGGCTAAACGCACGCGTTTAGAAGAGCTACAAGAAAAGTTCTCTTTTCCATTAGAGCTCAAAGGCATCAATACGTTAAGTTTAGATAGTGATCAAATGGCTCGCCTACGCCGTGATGAAGTGGTTATTTTGTTTCAAGACAGTAGCACGAGCCGAGGCAACTCCGCTATTAGAATCATTGTACCTTCTGAAATTAATGATATGACCATTGTGATGGGGCCTGTGCCTTTATTTAATTGGTTTCCATTAAACTTAATCATTAGTATGGTTCTGATTAGTATGTTTCTGATCAGTCTAGGTGTTTATGCGTTGATTTTTCCGCTTGAGCGTAAGTTACAGCTGATTCAAGTCGGGGTCAATGAAGTGAGCCAAGGCAATCTTGATATTCAGGTGCAAGTGATTGGTCAAGACGAGATTGCGCGTTTGTCTGCAACTTTCAACGCTATGACTGAACATATCAAGCGCTTAATTGAATCACAACGTGAGCTGACTCGCGCCGTTTCACATGAACTACGAACACCAGTGGCTCGTATCCGATTTGCCGTGGATATGCTCGCTGATACTGATGATGAAGAGTCTCGGTTCACGCAGCGTGATTATATTGATGAAGATATCGAAGCACTCAATGGATTGATTGACGAGATTTTAACCTATGCAAAACTTGAAGAGGGCTCTCCGAAGTTAGATCTTGAACCTGTAAATCTCAAAGAGCTGGTTGAACAGGTGGTACGCGAAACCAATGCTTTAGGTAAATCTATTGAAATCATCGGGCAACCGCCAAACGCAAAAGTCACCGCAGTAGCAGATCGACGTTATTTGCATCGCGTTATTCAAAACCTTGCGGGTAATGCGTTACGTTACGCAGAAACCACCATAGTAATTAGTGCAGGGGTCAAAAAAGGCAACGCTTTTGTCAGCGTTGAAGATGATGGTCACGGGATATCAGAGGCCGATCGTGAAAAGGTATTTATTCCATTTTCTCGCTTGGATGACAGTCGAACCCGAGCATCAGGTGGCTATGGACTAGGATTGTCTATTGTATCGCGTATTGCTTTTTGGTTTAGTGGCAGCATGAAAGTAGACGAAAGTCCAAATTATGGCGGCGCGCGCTTTGTCATGACTTGGCCTGTCAAACCCTTAACGCAAACTATCTCAGCCGACCAGTTAACTCAAGAAAAAAGTGAGCGAAGTTTTGATAATGAGCGGTAAATTAGTCGTACTTGTTCTATAAAAATAATTTGCTAGAATAATGTTTAATAAAAAAATATTTAAAGTTGTTTACAGAGTCAATTAATGCCATTATTAAATCGCATAGTGACAGCCGTTAATTATGATTAGCTTGAATCTAAGGTTTAACAGGAGATTAAAATGCCTTACTTGTTCGGTGGTTTGGTACTATTGAATGCATTGATGTTGAGTTATCATTTGTTTGTGGAGCAGCCAACTTCTACAAAGAGTGTACAAGCGGCTCAAGCTGAGATTACCAATCCAATAGCATTTACCAACAATGCCAAACATATACCGCCGCTCATTGGCACGAGAGAATAGGCATTATTTCAATATTTTTTATATTTACTACTCTAGATGCATACTTTTTATTCATCTTCATTGCTTGTTGCAGGCAAATTATTAATAAGACTATCTTCATCCGCCACTTTCGATACAAGAGGAATACGGACACAAACTTGGAGTCCACCATCTGGATGATTGATAGCTTCTACCGTTCCATGATGCAAGCGTGCAATACGGCTTACAATGGCAAGACCAAGTCCGCTGCCCTGCGTCGTACGTGCCGTCTCACCGCGCTCAAAGGGCTGCATAATCCGCTCTAGCTGATCTTCTGCGACCCCTGATCCACAATCTCGCACACATATCATCAGCTGTTCTTGTGCTTCTTGATTGACCGAATTTTCAGTGATAATATCAGCATCCTCTGTCGCGACTGTTTGGATAAATGTTGGTACAACAGTAGCCGATAGATAAATGGGCGGCTTACCATAACGATTGGCATTATTAATGAGGTTGATGACCAGACGTTTAATCGATAAAGGACGTATTGGCACTGCTTTTTGAAACTCTGACTGATAGATGAACTTCATGGGCGCAAACTGAACCATAATCTCATTAAATATAACGTCTAGATCAGTCAAGCTAACAGGTTCATCAGAACCGTCTTTCATAAAAGAGATGAACTGCTCTAAAATCGCATCCATATCTTCAATATCGTAAATCAAACCTTCACGGAAAAAGTCATCTGGTAGCATCTCAGCCGTTAAGCGCATACGGGTTAATGGTGTTCGCAAATCGTGAGAAATACCGGCCAGCATAATGGTTCGCTCTTTTTGCGCTTGATTAAGCGTCGTAAATAGCCGATTAAATGCCATATTTACTTGTCGGATCTCGGTAGGTCCTGAGCGTGTAGGTAAAGTCGTTGCATGTCCAAGGCGAATATAGTTAGTCGCCGCACGTTGCAAATGCCGTAAGGGACGATTTAATTGCCGGGCTAAAAGCACGATGGTTAGTAGGGTCAAAATTGGTAGCCCTAATAAGAACAGCACCAACAACACAGGGCTATACTGAGAATAGTAAACGACAGGCTCACGAATCCAAAAACTCTCGTCTCGGCTATCTTGTACCCAAAGCTGAGGTGTGGGCTTAAATTTAAAATACACCTCCACAGGTCTGCCCAATTGTGCCGCAATCTCT
Organism: Psychrobacter sp.; assembly: GCA_029264635.1. Classification (GTDB taxonomy): domain Bacteria; phylum Pseudomonadota; class Gammaproteobacteria; order Pseudomonadales; family Moraxellaceae; genus Psychrobacter. The sequence goes on from JARIAA010000106.1 coordinate 3,743, forward strand.
TGTTGCAGCACATCCGTAAATACTCCTACAAAAGCTTTATCTTCAACTTGCGGGAAGTCACTTGCGTTATTCACTACTACAACGTGTGAATTTTGGTAGACCCACTGCTGCATTATTGGATTATCTTGCCAATCCTCTCTCACGCTATTCATCAGACGTAGCTCGCTTGTCAAGTAGCGCGCATGGTTTTTAAGCTCTGGTAAATATAAACTGCGCCAAAAAAACCAGATGGACAAGCCAACGCTGATAATCACGATAAAGGCGACCATTAAAGTCGTCAGCCAACTATTTGAGTAAGAGCGTGGTAGCCATGCATCACGACGCAAGCGAGGAATTGGATCGGTCATAAGAATATAAGGCTCTTGCAAGGGTGACATAAAGTATAGTGCAATAGTAAGTCGGGTGCTATGAGATTAAAAGGGTTTGTTGAACGCGTTATCAACGAATACCTTATAGCCTTGTTGGATATTTAAGCAATTGTCACCATAGTCATTAAATAAACACAGTTTATGTTTTCAATAAAACAAGACTATGATATAATTATGCCCTTTTTGGTATACCTGCGAAAGAGAGAATTCACATGGTTGTTATTCGTTTAGCACGGGGCGG
>JARIAA010000120.1 GCA_029264635.1 Psychrobacter sp.
GAACATGATCGCCTCTTTATAGGATTGTTGCTAGTATAAGAATAATGGCTGCGTAATAAAAGATAAGCCAAGTAACTGTCGCTGCTATCAATGCGTGATAGACCATTCAGCATAAAAATTTAAGAGATACTGGCTAACTGAGTTTATACCTAACCTTAAAAACAACGACATAAGTTACAGGAGAGGACTTTAATAGGCTAACTAGTAATCGTTATAGTAAGATATCTTTACGACTAATCTGATCAAACCAAAGCCTAATGACAAGGATGCCTTATGAGCGATGCTAATCATAAACCCATGAAAGCCCAGAACGAGGTCTATACACCACCTAACATCTGGACCCAAGATAAAGACAATGGCGGTAAATTTGCCAGTATCAATCGACCAACCGCTGGCGCGCGCCATGAGCAGCCATTGCCAGTAGGGGATGCCCCATTGCAGTTGTACTCTTTGAATACGCCAAATGGTGTCAAGGTCAATATTCTCTTAGAGGAGCTGGCTGAGCTTGGCATTAAAGAGGCGGCCTATAATGCTTATAAGATCGATATATCAGAGGGCGATCAGTTTGGCTCAGGTTTTGTCGCTATCAACCCTAATTCAAAAATACCTGCCTTGGTCGATCATTCTGTTAAAACGAAAGAAGGTAACCCTTTGCCAATCTTCGAGTCTGGCGCTATTTTGATGTACTTGGCTGAAAAGTTTGGCAGGTTTATTCCTATGGAGCAAGGAGCGGCCCGTGCAGACTGTCTGTCTTGGGTCATGTGGCAGATGGGCAGTGCGCCCTTCTTAGGAGGTGGATTTGGTCATTTTTATGCTTATGCGCCAGAACCTATGGAGTACCCTATCAATCGTTATACGATGGAGACTAAACGCCAGCTTGACGTGCTTGATACCCATCTAAAAAACAGGACCTATATAGGCGGCAGTGATGAAGCTGACTACAACATTGCAGATATGATTATTTGGGCATGGTATGGTCAATTGGTGCTTGGCAAGCTTTATGAGGCTGCTGAGTTTTTGCAGGTCGACGATTATGCGCATGTGCAGCGTTGGGCAAGATTGATTGCTAAGCGCCCCGCTGTACAAAGAGCTGTTGATTTAGAATTAACCCCTATTACTTCCTAGTTAGCTTTGCTTAACTAGTTATCTTTGCTTAACTTAAAGGCCAATATGTATGACACTTATTGGCCTTTAATTATCGGTAATAAGGCATTAAAAACAGTTTACTTATATGTTTACACAGTGATACATTAGTACAACAGATAGAAACGTTAATAGGTTAAGATAAGATCATGTTAGCGCCCTTAGGATACAACATCTATATTCCTCTGTGAATGAGTGAGAGTCGTGAAATTTATGAAGGATTCCTATTGTAGGTTTGCACAGCCATCTATGAGTACAGATAATTCTCATCTTGGCTTTGATAACTATCATAAAAAAAATAGCCAAAATGGCCTACCTAATAGAGCGATAAAGAGCAGCATGTTGAAAGACAGTATATTGAAAGACGGCTCGTTAAAAAATAAGATGATATGGTCAGCCTTAATGGTGATCAGTATCGCAAGTATAAGTCCGATCACTAATGCATCCGTTGAGCTGGCTTATCAAGATTGGCAAGTAGCCTGTGACAATACGCGTACTTGTCGGCTGGCAGGCTATCAAGCGGAAAACAACAGTGATTTCCCCATCTCTGTATTGTTGATCCGCCGTGCGGGTAGTGATGCTATCGTGACAGGTAAAGTAAAGCTTGGCGGCGCTAAAGAAAGCTCAACCAAAGCCTTATTACAGCTTGGTAATCGTCATCGTATGTCGTTATTTATTAATGATAAAGACTTTGGGGAGACAATGCCGTTCTCAGCCGTCACTGGCGATGCAGAGTTGACAGCAGCACAAGTGACGGCGCTACTTGAAGCTTTGACGAAATCGAGTAAAATTGAGCTGGTATTACGTAATTCGCGTTGGGAGATGTCTGATAAAGGCGCGACTGCTGTCATGCTAAAAGCGGATGAAGCCCAAGGACGAGTAGGAACGCCCAGTGCTTTTGTTAATAATAAAGACGCTAGTAAGTCTAACGATAGCGTGCTGGCCGCTAAACCTGCGCCGCAGCTTCGCCTAGTTATGCCAAATACAAGAGCGGTTTCAAGTAGTAAGAAAAAGTTTAGCATGAAAGCCTCAAAACTATCAGAGCTGATGAAAGGGACGATAAGTGATGTCAACGCAGTCTGTCCCAATTTAACAGACAAGTCCTCTTGGCGCATCAACCGTCTCAATGGCTCACAACTCCTTGTTCAGCATAGCTGCTGGACAGGCGCTTACAATGCAGGTAGCGGCATGTGGGTTATAAACGATAACAAACCTTATGACCCAGTATTGGTGACGACTGAAGCTACCGAATATAAGAATGGCAAAATAAGCTCGATACAAAAGGGGCGCGGTATTGGCGACTGCGTCTATAGAATTGATTGGATATGGAATGGCAAGCGCTTTGAAAAAAGCCATGAAAGCACCACAGGACTGTGCCGTATGATTGAGGCGGGCGGCGCATGGCAGATGCCCATCTATGTGTCTGAGGTAAATACCTCACGGTAAATAGCTTTTTTATGAGAGCTAAGTTTTTAGTATATAGATTCATCATACTTGTAGATCTATAGTATTAAAAACATCATCTAGAGATGGTCGTTGAAAAAAGTATCGTGCTTCTAAACAGCCTATTTTTAATAAAGTGAAAAATAGCTATAAGAAGCGCGTTACTTGTGTTATACTGCGTCGCCACGTTAGCATAGACTGGCGTGTATTATGAGATTGATAACATCGCCTGCGATTTTGGGTCTAGGATGACCATAAGTAATTGTTGCCGATGATTTTGTGTACTTAAATAACCTTTCATTTAAATATTGAAACACTCGTTATTTTTGACTCATATCTGATCCACTAATCCGTATAAGGATTAAATTGGTTGTTGTTCGCCTTTATCTGCTTTGGACAAAGCATAGATAAGTTGGCTATAACAAACAAGGATGAGACACTCGGCACTACCACCAAAATACGTCAGACAGCACGAATGCCTTTATATAATATTGACAAGCCTTATGGGCTTGACTTTTGATTACCATCCTCTTTTTAAGAAGAGATAGTAATTTTATAAAAGCGGCGTGATGAACGGTTATCAGTGGTATGCATCAAGCTTGCTGAATTTACAGCAGCTTATACTTACCAAGGATTCTTATGACTGATATCTTATCTGCAATCGCCGCTGAAAACGGCATCATCGAAAGCACTGATACCCCAAACACAACTGTAAACACCGATACTAACAATCAAGCTGACGCTGCTGAAGAAAATAAAATCACTTTTAGCGATCTTAATATTGCTAAGCCAATTTTGACCGCGCTTGATCGCAGTGGTTATACTCATCCAACTCCTATTCAAGCACAAGCTATTCCTTTTGCTTTAGCGGGTCGCGACTTATTATTGTCAGCGCAAACTGGTAGTGGTAAAACGGCAGCATTCGTTATTCCAGTACTGGACCGTTTAAGCCGTGCCACCAGCTTTGACAAATTAACCAAAGCCCTTATCCTAACGCCAACACGTGAACTTGCTCAGCAAGTACATGACAGCGTGCGTACGTATTCAAAAGACATGCGCGGTTTGTTCTGTGTGCCATTAGTTGGCGGCGCACCTTATAATGGTCAGATTACGGCTTTGAAAAAAGGCGTACAAGTGATTGTTGCGACCCCAGGTCGCCTGCTTGACCATATCAATGCAGGCCGCGTTGACTTATCAAGTCTTGAAGTATTGGTACTTGATGAAGCGGATCGTATGCTTGATATGGGTTTTGCTGATGACATCAACGATATTTTAAAAGCGGCTCCTAGCAACCGTCAAACCATTATGTGTTCAGCGACTTGGGATGGTCCTGTTGGCAAGATTGCTGCCAGCTTCACCAAAAACCCTGAGCGCGTATCTATTAAAGTTGAATCAGCACACATCGAAGAAAAAGTGTATTACTGTGACGATTTTGATCATAAAAACCGTTTGCTCGATAAAATTGTTTGCGATAAAGAGATGGAACAAGTCATCATCTTTGCGGCGACCAAACGTAGTACCGAAAAATTAGCCAAGTCGCTACAAGAGCAAGGCCATAAAGCCAGCTTCTTACATGGTGATTTACCACAAAGCAAGCGTAACCGTATCGTTCAAGACTTGCGTAATGGTAAATGCAAAATCTTAGTTGCAACTGACGTGGCTGCTCGTGGTTTAGATGTGCCAGCACTATCACACGTGATTAACTATGACTTGCCGCGCCAAACTGAAGATTATGTGCATCGTATTGGCCGCACGGGCCGAGCTGGACAAACGGGTATTGCTATTAGCCTATGTAGCATGGATGATCGTCCACAGCTAAACGCTATCAACCGTTACTTGGATCGCAAAATGGAAGTATCGGTCATCGAAGGCATGGAGCCTAAGAAGACTTATGTACCGAGCGAAAACAAAGGTAATGGTCGTGGCCGTGGTCGCGGACGCTCAAGTGGCGGCGGTAACGGTCAAGGCCGTGGTCGTTCAGCTGGTGCAGGTCGCTCAAGCGGCTATCAAGGTAATCCTGCTAATGCTCGTGGTCGTTCAAGCGACAGCGCACCAACGGGTCAGCGCGCCAGTAATGACAGTGGTTATCAAGGTAAGCCAAGCGAGCGCTCTGGTGGCAAACCCTATCAGGGCAAACGTACTGGTGGTCCTAGCCGTAGCGATGGAACCGGCGCGCCACGTGGTGATCGCGCTGCCACTGGCCGTGGTCGTCCAAGTGGCAGCCAAGGTCGCCCTGCAAACCGTTCAGACAGCCGTGGTCAAGGTCGCCCAAGCGGTGGCAACCGTGGTAATAACTCGTAATACAGCTATATTGAGCGCTTAAAAGCAGTGATTGATTTAACCGTACAAAAATAGCCTTAAAAAAGCCAGATACTCGTTATCTGGCTTTTTTGTGTTTGCTTGTGTATTTAGCTATGTATTAGCTGCATACCCGCTTGCACCTGTTTTTTGCCTTGTTTATACTGACAAACTTTGACTAATAGTACACATCGGAGCCTTTTGATGCCCGCCACTTCAAGTTTAGCAATCGATAGTCTGCCATTAGCATTTGGCCTCATTATGGCAATCATTGGTTTGGTGTTCTATACCCAAGCGCTGCCAGGTCAGTTTTGGCGACGTTTTTATGCGGTATTGCCCGGTATCGTGCTGTGCTGCTTTATACCAGCAACGCTAAATAGTTTAGGTGTCTTCGCCGATGGCATTGGCTCGCAGATTTATGGTTTTACTGCCACGTATCTATTGCCCGCCAGTTTGCTATTGATGACCTTATCCATGGATGTCCCGAAAATCTTAGGGTTAGGCTGGAAAGCCATTGCGATGTTTTTTGCGGCCAGTATCGCCATTATCGTTAGTGGTCCGATAAGTCTGGGCGTGGCTAAGTGGATATCGCCTGAGATGTTTACTGACGATACCCTATGGCGCGGCTTTTCGGCAGTGGCGGGTAGCTGGATTGGCGGGGCTGCTAACCAAGCGGCAATGAAAGAGCTGTTTGGCGTCAGTGATGACTTGTTTGGTATGATGATTTTGGTCGATACCACCAATGCCTCACTTTGGCTACTGGCTATCTTAATCATGGCAAAGCACAGAGAGAAAATAGACCGCTTTTTACGGGCAGATACCAGCAGCATCGATAAAGTGATTGCCGCCGTTGAAAGCTATGAGCATGATCATGCGCGTCCAGCGACTTTGAATGATTTGATGGTAATGTTTGGCTTGTGCTTTGCCATGGTTGGGGTAGCGCATTTCTTAGGTGGGCAGATTGCAGACTTCTTCGCCCCCTATAGCTGGTCGGTACAATACAGCTTTGCCAGCTCGTTCTTTTGGATGGTGGTGATTATCACCTTCATAGGGGTTATTTTTTCCTTTACTAAGATTCGTCGTCTTGACCATGTTGGTGCCTCCAAAATTGGCACGGTATTTATTTTTGTGCTTATCGCTGCTATTGGTATGCAAATAAATCTAGCTGGTATCGTTTCACAGTGGAGATTGCTACTCATTGGTCTATTATGGATGAGCATTCACGTCGTGATTATCTTTATCGTTGCCAGAATTATTCGTGCGCCATTTTTCTTTTTGGCGGTTGGCTCCAATGCCAATACGGGCGGCGCGTCATCAGCACCGATTGTCGCCACCGCATTTCACCCATCACTGGCACCGGTTGGCGTGTTTTTGGGTATTTTGGGTTATGCCGTGGGTACGTTTGGCGGTTATATTAGTACGCAGATGATGCGATTGGTGGTGGGGTAAAATGTAGCTGCATATGTTGGGATTAAAAAAGCTATCAATGATGACATGGCAAAAGTGAAAATCTATGAAAGCGCTGATGGAGAGTCGCAGTGAGACGTATGTTTTGAGCAAGAGACGGTGGCTTACGCAAGCACAAATGACCGAACTATTTGCTAGGCCTAGCGGTCAAAAAGCGACCTTAATTAAACTAAATAGGTTGTCTTTGGATACGGATGATTAAGCAGTACTATTGATAGCAACTTTATGATCCTATCGCCTCTATAGTACGCAGACCCATTAATACAGTTTACAGATGAGTACTGTTGAGCATTATAAAACCCATATAAAGTTATTTGAGTGTTAGGTAAGATAGGGTGTCAACGACAGTTACAGATTAAAAAACCAACGCCTTAATAGTGCCATGGGTAAATAGGGCCATGAGTTGCGCCCAAAAAATACGAGAGAGTTTATGAAATTCCAAGAAGCCAAGCAGCTAGTGCAGCAGTGGCGACAAGAGCTGTTTGCTCCAAATGCCGATATACACACAGTGATGATGAAACATTGGCCCATGGAGGCAAGCTTTAAGATAGCCTATCCTTTTGATCATCAAGATCGTGATGGCGCTATCGAGAACTATTTTGGGCCGCTGTTTGCTAGCTTTGCCGATATTGCCCGCCGCGAAGACATCATGGTTACAGGAGAGGATAAAGGCGCTATTTGGGTTGGCATCACTGGCCACTACGAGATGAGCTTTTGCCAGACGTGGCTTGGTATTCCCCCAACAAAAAAGCGCGCGACTCTGCGTTTCGGTGAGGTTTACCGCGTCGATGAGTCGGGGCTAACGGAAGCACAAATTTTAATCGACATTCCTATGCTGATGACCCAAGCTGGTGTCAATCCGCTACCGCCAAGCTTGGGTAGCGATTCATCGGTGCCAAGCCCAGCAACTCAAGATGGCATGTTACACAAACCCCAGTCACCAAAAGCCTCACAAACCACCTTAGCACTGGTCGATGACATGCTGGCAGGGCTAATGGAATTCGATGGCAAGACCCTCGAATCAATGGCTATTGAGCGTTTTTGGCACCCTAACATGAATTGGTATGGTCCGTGCGGCATTGGCACGACTCGCGGTATTGCAGGTTTTCAGCAGGGTCATCAGCTTGATTTTGTAATGGCTTTTCCTGATCGTGCCGTGGTCACAGATGTGCGTTTCGCTGAGGGAGATTATGCCGTTTCCAGCGGTATGCCATCCATGCGTGCTACGCACACCGCAGGGAACTGGTTGGGGCTACCTGCTACCAATAAAGAGATTACCATGAATGTAATGGATTGGTGGCGCCGCGACGCTGATTTGTTAGTAGAAAACTGGGTGCTGATTGATATTCTCGATATTTATCGCCAGCTTGGCGTCGATATGCTGGGACGTATGCATAAGTTGCAGGAGGGGAGTGCTCAACCTGCATCTTAACTGCTGACTAAGTCTCATGAGTTACGGCCAAAGTCTCATCCACCATTTGCTGAAAAAACGCGCTTAATTCTACGCCTGTTGCTTTTACCATGATTGGAATAACACTCTTGGGCGCAAAAGAGCAATACAGTCCTGCCTCCAAAAACCACGGCTTACCTTGAGGATCAATGCGAAAATCGAACAGGCTGTAGTGGCGACAGCCTAGCGCCTGATGGCTCAGCTTCGCTGCCTCCCACACCTGAGAGATGTCTGGATCGTCAGCGTTTACTAGCCAAGTCTGCTTATTTTCCTTATTAGCGAACGCTATCTTGCCTTGTGCGTCTTCACTCAACTTACTGGAATAAGCGCGGATGGGATGCGTTTGGGCGTCCATGCGATACTCCTCAAGCGGTAAGCATATCAGCTTTCCTTTCTGCACAATAATACTGCAGCGCACCTCGCGACCAAGCTCAATAAAGCGCTCAACCAATACTTCATCTGACTCGGCAAAGGCCTTCTCTAGCGCCGCTTCATAGTCCGACTCAGTATTGACTAATGTTACGCCGAGGGAGTTGTCCGCTTGAACGGGCTTAACCACCACAGGAGGTTTGAAACTTGGCATCTCTCCTCGGCGCAGCAGTTCACTCTAAGGGAC
>JARIAA010000129.1 GCA_029264635.1 Psychrobacter sp.
CTTAACATTTTTATAGTGAATTGACTATATAGTAATAATAAATATGTATAAGGCTGATTTATGATAACTTCATTATCAAAAACGCGTTTTTTTAAAAATAATTTTTTAAGAGGAAGTTTAGGAGCAGGGCTGTTGGGCGCTATGATTATGAGCACCGCTAGTCTTTATGCGCCACTAGCAAGTGCTGCGTCTATTTATAAAGTCGTTGACGAAAAAACAGGTCAAGTCACCTTTACTGATCGTCCGCAAAACTATGAACAGCAGGGAGGTAAGCAAATTAGCTCGACTGGTATTGTTACGAATGTCACTACGAACAATACTGCTATTAACAGTAGTAGCTCGCAGACTGATTCTAGTAATACGTCTGTAGCAGCGACTCAAACAACAACTGCCTTAGCCTCAACGCAGCAATCTGCCTCCACTGCTACCAAACCTTTATCAGTCAATTATCAATTGACCATGCTAGAGCCAAGTGAAGCACGGGCTTATCGGCGTCCTGCGCAAAGTATCAACGTCAAGCTACAGCTAAAGCCTGCGCTACAAGCTGGCGATAAAGTTATCATTTATCTTGATGGTAATGAGGTCGCAGGCGGACTTAATGCTTCTATTGCCACGGTAGATATGTTGCCAGGCACTCATAATATTCAAGCCGTCATCAAAAATGATGCAGGGCAGACACTTACTGAGATTAAGCGTACTATATACGTGATACAAAACACGACCATTTTGCAGAACAAAAAGAAAATAGCCGAGCAAATGCTTGCTTATGAGCGTCTATCATGGCGCCAAAAGATGCTATTAAAAATGCGCCAAAAAGACAGCAGTCTGCAAAAAGTAGAAAATAACCAACCGATGACGAATGACGCTTTTACTAAAAAAGTCAATCAGCCATTAAATTGAGATTAAAATCTTAATTATTTAAAAAAAGGGCAACCATTAGTACCAGTGATTGCCCCTAAATTTTGACTTAGATAATGGGGTAGTCTGATTTTATCGGAATGTATTTTGAACTACCGTTAAATAACTTCATTATTTGGTCAGCTCAATTGTACCGTTGGCCGTGACCGAAATAGTACTGTTACCAGACTCAAAGCTTTGAGCTGGTACAGAGGCATCAGCTGCTTGCTCTTTCATGTTCATACTGGTATACATCGGGCGCGGGTAATTATTGCCAGTATTTAGGCTCACCGTTACTACACGATAACCGCGAGCGTCCCAAGCACGAGTTAAATTTTTAGCTTGCTGTTGAAAAGCGCGCGAGGCATCTGTCATCAGCTTTTGTTCAAGCGCATCTTTTTTAGCATTTGAAACGCCAAAGTTTAGATTGTCCATCACCAAGGTTTCTTGCAAGTCAGCAATGAGCTGGCTTGTCGCTGCGAAGTCTGTACTTTTTAAGTCGATATTGGCTTGACCTGTCCACCCTATAATCTTGTCATTCTTATCATAGCGTGGATAAGTGTTTTGCTGCCCTGTACTAACGGTAACGCTAGGGTAGCGCTTAGCAATAGCTAGAGCTTGATTTATAGATGTATTAAGAGTCGTTGCCAAAGCTTTGGCGTTCGTTGCTTGCGCTTTTTTATAGAGGCTTGCCCGCACTTCATCATTTTGCACCTCTTCTTTGACTTCCGTTTGGAAGCTAAGCTGATCGTAACCCGTGGGTTCTGCATGGGCACTACCCATCATCGCTGTTAGCAAACAAGCCGTGCCAGAGGCTAGCGCTGCTTTATTAAGTAAAGTGGATTTCATGGTCATCTCCTAAGTAAAATTCATTGTATGGTTATAAATCATGGCTAAACATCAACTTTTTTAGCGTTAAATTACTTTAAAGCGCAATAGCGTATTAAGCTGCCAACGTATTAATTTTATTCCTTATTAACTATATATTAAAAGATTTATTTTGCTGATAAATGTTTAATAAATGGCTTATTTTTAGCTAAAATAGCAAAATTTAGACGAGTCCTTGTAATAATTTTGTCACTCAATTGGGTTGTATTTTAAGGCATAAGATAAACAGTTTGACGATTGGGGTTGTAATAACGAAAAATTCTTGTATAATCTGCAGCTGGTGGCTCCATTGGTAGCCTCGCAACATTATTCTATGAATCCCGCCAGGACCGGAAGGTAGCAACGGTAATAGATCTAGTGTGTGCCGAGGATGTGCTGATGGAGTCGCTTTTTTTTGCCTAACATTTGGTAACAGACCTGATAAATAGTTAACTATGTTTGTTTGATATATGAAGCCCTTTATTGTAAAGGGCTTTTTTTGGACCTTTAATTAATGCTTTGAGATAGAGAAATAGTAGTTTTAATGAAGCTTATCTTACAAAAGAGTTTCCTCAGTATTATGAACAGGGCAACTGTCAAATAGATTATAATGATTATATAAGTAGTTGCCATACTGCTAAAGAAAGTGTGATTAGCAAAAAGCAATATATTTAAATCGTCCTTTAATGCAGTTTTGCCATTAAAAGCTTGCATATCCATCTAAGATAAGTAGGATAATAAAAACACATGAGTGATATCCAAGAGCCGCTGATTGTATTGCAGCATCGTATGCAGAAGCGCCAGATTCTAGCGATGATGGGTATCAATCAGTGGGTGCAGCCAGATTCAACGACGATAAATAGTGTAGATATCTCTTCAATTGCCCAAGATCAAGCAAGCTTATCTCATCAAAGCGTCTCTAAAGAACAGGTTGAACAACCAAGTCGTGTCGCCTCAAGTATTGAGCATTCAAATGACGAGTCATTAGATAATGAGTCAGCAGGTTCTATATCATCGTCAGTAAATAGACCTACTAATAATTATGATGATATTTATAATGGCAATGAAGCTCAAAATCTAGATTTGCAAAACAATCAGCAAGGCCCTGTTACCTATAGCTTTGACTCGACTGCTCCTCAGGTATCTAAGCCCGTTACCTCCCTTGTAAATACGGTCGTTCAGCAAACTGCGATTGATAATGTCAATAACGCTGCAAGCTTGGAAGATGGTAGTTTTAAAAACGGTGGTTTTAAAGACAAGGGCTTTCGAGAAGAAAGTTTTAAAAAGGAAAGCTTTAAAAAGGTAGCACCCTTTGACTTACAAGGTGGTCGCTATGGCGATTGGGTAATTTTGGTGGATATCAAAGCCCTTAATCATGACAGCCAAAAGCTGTGGCAAAATATCACCCAAGCGCTATCCATCAGTTGTGAGACCACATCCTTTCCGATCTGTGAGGGTATGGATACCGCTGAGCTTGCCAATGCCAGCCTTGCAGGATATGTCTTTAAGATTGGGCGTCGCGAAGAGATAAAAGTGGCGGCATTGACCGTATTACCTGACGGTCTTGAGCATCCGAACTTTACGACTGTGCCCACGCTCGATGAGATGCTTAAAGATAGCAAACTTAAACGTCAGCTGTGGGAGCAGTTATCAAAGCAGAATTAAAGGCTTGCCACTTACTATGACAGAGATTAAAAAATAACGATAAAATTCACCTTTAACCTTTAATAACCACGATGATTTCATCAACTTTAGGATACTGATTATGACTACGAAAGCCGCTTCCAACCGTGTACCCAATTTTTCAGCGGGACCTGCCACTATACC
>JARIAA010000141.1 GCA_029264635.1 Psychrobacter sp.
GCCACTTTATCCTCATAAGCAGGACCAATGCCGCGGCCCGTAGTACAAATTTTGCCAGTGCCACGCTTGGCTTCACGAGCTTGATCAAGCGCTACATGGTAAGGCATGATAAGCGGACAATTAGGAGAGATGCGCAGACGCTCACGTACCGGCACATTGTTGGCTTCCAGCTCTTTCATCTCTTTTAATAAAGCATCAGGAGCCAATACCACGCCATTACCGATAAAACAGGTGACGCCCTCGCGTAGGATACCTGATGGAATCAAATGGAGAACGGTGGTTTTGCCATCGACAACTAGCGTGTGCCCAGCATTGTGTCCACCCTGAAAACGGGCGACCGCTGAGGCTTTTTCGGTAAGTAGATCGACGATCTTACCCTTACCTTCATCGCCCCATTGGCTACCTAAAACTACGACATTCTTACCCATGATTAATCCTTACAATGATTTATTGAGGTGTATAGCTTGTTTATTATCAAACCACTACACGATAACAATTTAAAAAACGAGATGAAAAGTAGTGCTTTTTGACAATATTATCTTTTAATGAAATTATTTTTTAGTAAAACAGCCAACTAAACAGAAGTGAGCTGCCATTGATTATCAACGTTATTTAAACGATGAGTAATCCCTTGAGGACAATCTTGCGCATCAAGGGGTACTATTACGCGGTAGCCTTGCTGGCGCAAGCTATTTACTTGCTGCTTTAATGTCTGTTTTTGCGCGCTGTCTGTATTATTAAGCATCTCATAATCAACGACTACGACCATTGGGGCATCTAGCTGGACATGTGCCAATAATCGGCTGACATCCATACTAAAACCCGTGGCTTCGCGCGGCTGAATACTATCATGATGCATACCATCAAAACGTCCGCCGCGTACTAAAGGCTGAGTCTCACTATTGATATAACCGTTGAACACTATGCCTGTATTATAGTGATAGCCTGAAAGCTCGGTGACATCAATGCTGACATCGCAGTTCCATTGCTCTTGCAAATGTGTTTTTAGACGTTTCAATTCATCGACCGCCGTGACAATGTCCGTATCTTGTTGCGCGTTAGCTGAAAGCTTAGCCAATAGCTGGGTCATATCATGACCGAAGCGCGCTAAGACGTAAAAATCCTCACCCATCGGCAGCACTTGGCAGACGCGCTTGAGCTCTGGTAAGTTTTTATTGGCATATAAATGCATCAGCTGCTGAGTATCACTTTCTGTCAGCTCAGCCAATAAAGATAACCGTTCAAATATGGCGACATGACCCAAGTCAATATGCAAAGCTGCGCTTATGTTTAAGTCATTAATCATCGTAAACAGAACGTCTATCAACTCAAAATCTGCACTCAGTGATGCACAGCCGAATATCTCAGCGCCTAGCTGTAGCGGTGTGCGTGAGCCAAACAGTCCTGATGGCAGGGTATGGATGACATCACCTGCATAGCAATAACGCGCAATGCCCTCACCGCCCCAATGCGCATCAATACGGATAATCTGCGGCGTAATATCAGCGCGCACGCCCATCAAGCGACCTGTTAGCTGATCAATAATCTTAAACGTCTGGCGTTTAAGATCTTCTGAGGCATCATTAAGTAGCGACTCAGTAAATTCAATCATTGGTGGACAGACCAGCTGATAGCCATGAGTAATAAGCTGCTGAGTGAGCCGATGACGTAGCACTTCTTGCTTATGCGCCTCTTCAAACAAGACATCAACCACGCCATCAGGTAGCAGCCAATTACTGCCCACTGCTGTCGAAAAGTTGCTTAGATGAAAGTTGCTTAAGTAAGGCAGTTGAGCAGGTGCGCTATTGTCATCAGCGTGCTGAGTGGCGACTTTATGTTCAGAGTGTGATTGGACGGGTACAGCTGAATCAGAACTGGCAGACACAATAAATCCTTGTTTGGCGTATCGCTTACCAAAAAACGCGGTAATGATGCGGTACTTAAAAGTTAAATTTAAAATAACATCAATGTCAGGCAGTTTTTATTTTTAACGCGCAACATCATTGACCTAATTATTATAAACAAACTAGGTAACCGCAAAAGGGTGAGTAATGAGTATAAGTTGGGATAATAAGACGAGTATCTTTGCTAATAAAATACGATAAATAATCAAGGCACTTCAAGCTTTAGTTTAGCATAGCAGTTAAGGTTCGCCTAGTCACAATTCAAGCCAATATGTCCTGAATCAATATAAATTTTTGACTATACAAGTAAAGACTGCATCGTTTTCTTTAGTACTACTATTATCGTTTATCAGGTTAGTCAATATAGTTTATATAATAACAACAGTGATATGCCACCCAGTTTAGACAAGGATGTCTACCCTATTTTGGGTTATAACATCCTATTAGACTCATGTTACACTAGCGCATATTTTATTCTAATAACCTCATTTTACGCTCGGAGACCTTATGTCATCGGATTATCATCCCAATCCTGCTATTAACCAGACCAATGTATTAGGTACTGCCCTTGCCAGCTGCTGCTTTGATCCTATTACTGGCTACTACCGTAATGGTTTTTGTCATACGGGCAACCATGATGTTGGTCAGCATACTGTTTGCGCCAAGATGACCAGCGAATTTTTGAGCTTTTCATCGAGTCGCGGCAATGACTTAATCACGCCTTTGCCAGAATACAATTTTGCTGGTCTAAAGCCTGGTGATTATTGGTGTATTTGCGCGCTACGCTGGGTTGAGGCTTTAGATTTTGATGTGGCGCCGCAGTTAAAGCTTGAGGCCTGTCACGAAAGCTTATTAACGCTAGTCGATATCGAAACGCTAAAACGCTACGCATTATAAATTCAAAGCATCTCCTCGAAAGCACTGAGTTTCTTCCTATTGAATGATCAACGTTTTCTGATGAGCTTTGCTCGATTACTTTTACCGTCAATCTTCTACTAGGTTGTGATGACTATATTAAAGGAGTGTGTATGGAGCACAATGACGATTTATTAGTCAGGACGACCACTCGTATTGCGCCTGACTCTAATACTAGCCATATTGACTCTGACATCAGCGACGATCATCGCTATCTGAATAATTACGACAGTTATATCTATGGTGATGCTGAGGCAACCGTCGAAGATACGATTGAAACGATGACGGTTTATGATCCTGATTCTGAACGTTATGAGGATATCGATTTATCCAGTGATGATGAAGTAGTCAACTGTTATGCTTATTCGCGAAAAACAGGCGAGCAACTCGATCAAGTTGCGCTCAACGATGTTAATAGAGCGCTGAGTAACAGCGGTCAGTTTATCTGGCTTGGCCTTTATGATCCAAGTTTAGAGACCATGATTAAAGTCCAAAACGCCTTTGACTTGCACGAATTGGCTATTGAGGATGCTTTCGCCGATCATCAGCGTGCCAAAGTAGAAAACTATGATAACGATATGATATTTGTGGTGCTAAGGACAGCAAAGCTTGAAGACAACGTTATCCGCTACGGCACTACAGCAATATTTATGGGCAAAAACTATCTGATTACCATTCGTAATGGTCCATCTAACTCTTATGCGCCAGTACGCGAACACTGCAACCGCCGACCTGAAAAATTACGTATGGGCCCTATCTTTGTCCTCCATGCTATTCTCGATTTTATCGTGGATAACTATATGCCGGTCACCGATCGCTTAGGTAATTATCTGCGTGAGCAGGAGCGTTACGTTTTTACTTATGAATTTAATAAAAGCACCCTACAAAATTTATACGAGCTGAAATCGCAATTGGTACATATGCGCGCCGTTATTTTGCCTGTACAAGATATCTGTAGCTTTTTTATCAATCATGAAAAAAGCGATTTGGGCGCTGCGTTTTCGCAGGCTGCCAAACCTTATTTTCGGGACGTCAATGACCATCTGCTACATTCTTTAGACGCCATCAACGGTTTAAACGAGATGCTAAGTGTGGTGATGAACACTTATCTTGCGATGGTCAATATGGGCCAAAATGAGGTGGTGCGTAAGCTTGCTGCATGGGCGGGTATCTTAGCAGTACCAACTGCCATCGCTGGTATTTATGGCATGAACTTTGACTTTATGCCTGAGCTGCATTGGGAATACTCATACCTTGTCATCATGTTGGTGATCGGCTCATTATGTAGTTATTTATATTACAACTTTAAAAGGCTAAAATGGTTATAGCTTAGATGAGCACTTATCTAAATAGCAGACACAAGACTATCAGACATAAAAAAGGGCTAACGATGTTGGCCCTTTTTTATGTGTTACACGTTATGCTTCTCTGTATTGTATAAACTAAAGACCCGCTGATTTTTCAGCAGCATCGACGGTTTGGCGAATGAGTGTGTTAATGGTCATGGGACCGA
>JARIAA010000146.1 GCA_029264635.1 Psychrobacter sp.
TCTGGTAAAATAATACATGAAAACAGAGATACGGGTGTTCAGGTCGTTTACGACAGAGAAGGTGACTACCTTACATTAGTAAATCCAGCAATTAAAGGGGATAGAAAATATTTGGACTTAGATGGCAACATACCAAATAATAAGACGCTACCAAATGGTAAGAAAGCTGGTAGAAGTAAATCTGAATATCGTGAAGCAACACATTTTAAAGTTGATAGATAAGGAGCACATTTTGGAACGTAGAAGAGTAGTCGTACCGATATCAAAACAAGCTGAATTTAGGTTGGATTATGATGAATGCGAAGATAATGACTTAGTAGACTACCCCTTAAGTGAAGAAAAATTTTACAAGCTTTTCAATCTTGGCTTTTTTCATCAACTGAATGCAGAATTAGATTTAATGATTGATGATTACGAGCAGGAGGAGATATTAGAAAATAAGTTGGATCAATTAAAAGTTTTTATGAATGACTTTATGCAGCAGTATCCAGGCAATCCGATTCTTAATGATCTTCATCAACTTTTTCAAATTGCTTACGACAGGCGAACAGGTGTGTTTTTCTTTTTTTAAATATGTTTAGCTGAAAATAATAAATATGGATTACTTTTTAAAAATCTTAAAATGGATTATCAACGCTTTAGCATTAGAACCTAAGAACTTACATTCTTTATTACCAGTAGGTGATTTTATCCCTCTTGAACTCGTGCAACAATATGAGGGGGTGGTAGATGAAGACTTATCTAATATCAGATCTATTCTATCTGCTAGTCAGCTTGATAAGATTGAACCATTAAACACATGGCTATACACACTCATATAGAGTTTTCGTAGGGTGCGCCCAGCGCACCAGAAAACCATTAGAACAAAGCATTGCTTTGCTCTGCTTGCAAGGAAAATCCTTTAAATAAGGTTTTCTAACAGCTCATAACATGAGTGTTTACTTATGCCATTAACTTGAATGCGTCCTATGCCTGTCCTTGCAAAACCTCCGCTTCACTACGAAAGTCTTCATATTCAAAAACACCATAACCATTATACTGACTTATAAAAACAATTTTGCCTTCTGCTAACCAACTTAATGCATTTTTAGCATCCTCAATAATCTCGGGATATAACTTATCTAAGATATTCTCTATATTATGGTTTGATTCAGAGGTTTCGTAGTCTACTAGGTAGAGCCCATATATAATTCCTAGCCTTCCTAGAAACCCATAACCGTCACAGTATAACTCGTACATTGCACAAATCGCATTACCACAGTTTTCATCTTTATTAATAATTGAGTATAGATATTCTTTTATTCGGTCGGCCTCAAACTTATGAAAATGGACGTGTCTTGCAAAACTATCATAGTAATCCTTAAAAATATCTTCAGAACTATAATCAAAGGAAATTAGTTCAAGATACAAGTCAGGGTTGCTAGACTCCAATACATTATCTTCGTAAAACCATTGTTCAAACGATTGGAAGCTTATTTTTTTTGTTAATACTTGATGAATCTTTGCCTCAACTGTAGATGGAATCATATTCATACCTTACATTCAGTGATTTGGTGCGCTGGGCGCACCTTACAAAAAGCACGACCTAAACTACGATAAATGAAATACTGGTTCTCAAAACACCCTATTTAAACGCCACAATCGACACAAAGTTCAAAAACTGAAACCACGTCAAATGACGCGAAAATCCTACCTCATCTAAACGCTGATGATGCTCATCTAAGGTATCGGTAATAAGGACGTTTTCTAGCGCGTTACGTTTGCCGCTGATTTCCATCTCGGTATAACCGTTAGCGCGTTTAAAGTCATAATAACGCTCAACCAACCATGCGTCGTACTGCTCGTCAAAAGCATGGGTTTTTTCGGTCAGTATCAGTATACCGCCCTCGCTCAGCGCATTATAAATAGTCTCTAATACCGCTACCCTATCAGCAGCTGGTAAAAACTGTAAGGTTAAATTCAAAATCACCATATCACATGGCTCAAGCTTCACGTCACGAATGTCAGCGGTGATCACTTCTATGTCATGCTCAGGATAATTATCCTTAAGTAAAGTGCTCGCTTCAGTCGTCATCGCAGGCGAGATATCGATGGCTTTAATCTGCAAGTCTTGCGGCTCAAACTCGCCCGCCAGCGTCATACTTGCCGCACCAAGTGAGCAGCCCAAATCATAAATGCGACTGACACGCTGGCCATTATCATTTTGCTGCCGATACTTGCAATGACGACGGGCAAATATCGGCAGCATCGCCAATACCTGACCATAACCAGGGACACTGCGACGAATCATATCAGGGAAGCACGCCACCACTTGCTCATCAAAAGAAAAACGCGCTGCTTTATCGAGTGGTGTGGTGAATAGAGTGTCGTGTTTAATGCCGTCATTAGTAAGGATAGCAGGCTTGGCTTGGCTCATGGTGTGACTCGTAAAAATAGCAAAAGCCCATTATAACATTACTGTTTGTTACTTATCGCGTTTGGCTTGCCTGCTAAGCTATTTAAGTAGCGCTGAGGGTAAAAAATTATTGTAAGCAATAAGTTATCAAAGGTAATCTATCATTGAAAAATGAAAGTATTACAACCAAATAAAGACCTTAGCTCATCTTTATAACAACAGATATAATAATAGGAAAAACTATGCAAACCATTATATTAGGCGGTGGCTGCTTTTGGTGCACCGAATCCGTATTTTTATCCGTAAAAGGCGTACAATCTGTCGTGTCAGGCTACATGGGCGGCGATGCGGTATCTGCCAACTATGAAGCGGTCTGCGGTGGCGATACAGGACACGTTGAAGTTATCAAAGTTGAGTTTGATGAATCTATCGTACCGTTAGAAGTGGTACTTGATGTTTTCTTTGCGACTCATGATCCTACTACAATGGATCGTCAAGGCAATGACGTTGGTAGCCAGTACCGTAGTGTAGTGTTCTACACGGACGAGGATCAAAAACCAACTGTCGATCGCACCATTAATAAACTGCGCGATATGGGTGTCAACGTAGTCACTGAAGTACATCCTGCTGTTGAATTCTATCAAGCAGAAGAGTCGCATCAAGACTTTTTTAATAGAAACCCAGGACAGGCCTATTGCAACTTTGCAATACCACCAAAGCTTGCCAAATTACGTAAAGAATTTAGTCAGTATATGGTGAGCTGACTACCAAACTGGGTAAAATTTATTAAATTAAGCGTCTCTCATTTAATATTTAATCAAAGCCAAATACTTATTATATAAGTGTTTGGCTTTTTAATACCTTTAGTATCATTAAGCAAAACGTTATGATAAAAACAAACCATGGTATAAACTTTAACGAATAAAGGCGAACTTATGAACCCTGAGTTTTGGCAAACACGCTGGCAAGAAAAACGTATTGGTTTTCATCAGTCTAAGGTAAACCTATTATTAACAGAATATTTTCATCATTTAAGCTTACCTGCCGGTAGCCGCATCTTTGTACCTTTATGTGGTAAGTCGATTGATATGGCGTGGCTTGCAGCACAGGGTTATGATGTCATTGGTGTTGAATTGGTCGAGACGGCCGTACAAGAATTTTTTGCTGAGCAAAATATCTCCCCTACCATATATCAGCATACTGATAATCCAGCGGTTAAATATTATCAAGGCCAATTGTCGGGGCAAACAATCATATTATGGGTCGCTGATATCTTCGCACTGACCGCTAAAGATATCGGCAATACTGATGCAGTGTACGATAAAGCGGCATTAATTGCTTTGCCAGCCGATATGCGTCCGCAGTATAGTGAGCAAGTACGGGAATTAAGCGGCAATACTGCACAACTTTTGTTGACCTTAAATTATGATCAAAGTCAAAAAAATGGCCCGCCTTTTTCAGTCAGTAGTGCACAAGTAGAGCAATATTATGGCGATCATTACCATATTCGTGAAGTGGCGAATGAACCTGCTACTATTGGCTCTGCACCTGAGCTGGAAGTGACGGAGCATGTTTGGGTATTGGGTAATAAACAAGATTAATTAGCGCCATGACTAAGCAATAATCAAATGATGGTTAAGCAGTGATTTAATTATAACGGAGAAATCTAATGAAGATTTTAGTTAGTCTCATCAGCTTAATCGCTTTTTTGCTGGTTGCATTACCAGGTCCACTTTATAAATTTGGTATCGTTGATTTGGGTACAGCGTTTACAGGGTTTAAATTTGGTATGTTTGCTGGCATTGCTGCACTGATATTATTGGGCATACAAGTGTTATTTAAGCGTAAAACGGTCACTCTTAGTAGTTCGTTGACTGCCGTGATACTTTCTGCCATTGCTATTATCATGCCGCTTAGTATGATGAATACCGCAAAAAAAGTACCGCCCATTCATGATATCTCAACCGACCTAAAAAACCCGCCTAAGTTTGTGGTCGTGGCTCCGCTACGTGCTGATGCGCCAAACCCAGTCGACTATGCTGGTGAAGAGACCGCAGAGCAACAACGCATCGCTTATCCTGAACTGCAAACCTTGAGCTACGCGCAATCACAAGCTGAACTAATAGCTGCCGCCGAGCAAGCCGCTGATAACTTAGGCTGGGAATTGGTGAATGTTGATGCTAGTAAGGGTATTGTTGAGGCGACCGATTCGACGATGTGGTTTGGTTTTAAAGATGATGTCGTCATACGTATAACTGACGAAGACAGCGAACGTCTGGTTGATATTCGCAGTAAATCAAGGGTTGGTGGTAGCGATTTGGGTAAAAATGCGGAGCGTATTCGTAGCTTTACGAAAGAGTTGGAAAGGGTTTTGGGGGAGTAGTAAAGAGATTAGAATTTTTCTTCATAATGAGTATATCTTTGCGATATTAACAAGGCGATTACCGCAATAGCCGCAACAATAAATTGGATAATGTTTTCTATTATTTCAAAAGAATTAGCCCAAGTTATAAACATATTCACAATCAACAATGATAAAAAAAACGCTGTCAGTCCTAGCCAGCCTCTATGCCAACAAACCAAACGCAGAGCCGTATCACATTGCGGACAATGCTGATTTGGCGCAGGCGTAAAACCGTACCAAGGCAGTTTTACTTTTACCTTTTTTTTGATTAAATTATCAGGCAGTAAAGATTTGTGACAATTAGGACAAGGATGGGGCTTGAGGATATTCATAACTGCGCCACTGTCTCTACCACTTTAAAGCTCAGCTCATTATCTAACGCTTTGAAATGCGCTTTACCGCAGCGAATCTTTTGTTGTTGCGGTAGTGGTAGCTTAGCAATATCTACCGCATGACCTGTTGCGCTTTTGCCGCCTGTATTCTTCTTTTCGGCAACGAAGTACAGCTGGCTTACCTCCCTACTATCATTGTCATCTTCTTTAATCACCGCCCAATCCGGGTTATAGCTACCTAGCGGTGTATTAATCCTAAACCAATTGGGTAGTTTAAAATAAAAGCGTACGCTCTCCATACTCTCGCAATCATTTGCAAATTGGTGCTCAGTATTTGAGTCCAGCGGTATCAAATTATCAAAAATTGTTTTATGCGTATCAGTAACCTCGAAATGATAATTGCTGGCATAGACATCCGTTGGCTGAGCCTCTAGCCTATCTAATAATCGCTGGGCGTATATTTGCCCGTTTTTTTGATATTCAATAC
Organism: Psychrobacter sp.; assembly: GCA_029264635.1. Taxonomy (GTDB): domain Bacteria; phylum Pseudomonadota; class Gammaproteobacteria; order Pseudomonadales; family Moraxellaceae; genus Psychrobacter. The sequence continues at coordinate 5,619 of JARIAA010000146.1, forward strand.
CTTTTACCATGAGGTCAGTTTGCGCTTGTTTAATAATCGCTACCAAGCGCTCTAAGAACACTTGCGGATTGATAAGCATCTCATCGATACGTCC
>JARIAA010000162.1 GCA_029264635.1 Psychrobacter sp.
TCAACCACTACGTTAGGTGGCGTTTCAGGGCACTCGTCTATATCATCAAGTACTCCATCGCCGTCTAAATCAGGAATATCTGCTTGCATCGTCATGATGTTTTCATTGTGAGGTATGGTTTTGGGCGATGCGACTTCGCTAGTTTGACAGCCAGCTAATGTTATAGATGCTGCTAGTAACAACAACGTGCTATGAGTTTTAATGGTCATTATTACCCTCTCTTCATCCAGAATAATTTAAAGCTTTGTCTGTCATCACTTTTCACGCTTTTAAAACACTCAATATACTACTCAACATCGCTAGTAAGCGCATAAAAGTTTAAAAACAATTAATCTTCAGGCTCTGCAGCTATCTCGAAAATTCGGCGGTTCATGGACATTTCCTCTTCGCTATCAAAATCTGCAGTAGCTACCCCATAAACTCTGCGGTTCATAGACTTACCTTCTTCTGTATCAGAAGAGGCAATAGGCTGTTCGGCATCATAATTAAAGGTATTTAAACGCTCAGGCTCAATTTTATGCTTTAGTACAAGATAGTTTTTGACGATAAGTGCCCTATTTCTTGCTAGAGAATTTGGTTGCGATTTTGCATCTGAGATTTCATCTACTTCATCTACTGAAGCGTGTCCCTCAATACGCATAGTTGCCGTATAGTACTCTTGCAGCTTTAGGGCTACTTTATTAAGCTCAAGCTGATACTCTTTTGATAACTCACTGCTGCCCTTGGCAAAAAAGGCACGATATTCCATTTTTAGGCCTATCCCCATACCCGTAAAAGGACAACCCCTTTCATCTGTTACTATATTTCTTGGAGTGCCTGGACACATATCTATCTCATCAGAATGTCCATCACCATCGCTGTCTAAATTAACCACAACCGTTGGCATATTGATAGTTTGACTTGTTCGATTAGACAAGTCAGCGGTTTGACAACCTGTCAGTGCTAAAGCGCCTATCATCATCGACGCTATTGTCCATAATTTCACGTTCATACTTTACTCTTCCTTAAGTCTAAAACCTTAAACCCCACTTGCCTGCTTAGCAAACAGTCGCATTAGCGGTTTAATTTTGCTGACGCGATACATACCTTCATTACGAAGTTGTTGAATCGGACGCATCTGCGCAAGCGAGCCGGCAAACAGCCAATTAAGCGCCGAAAAGCTATGCATCATCAGACTATTATGCGGGCGGCGCAGACGCTCATAGCTCCGCAAGGTTTGGTTCGAACCCCAGAGCTTGCCACCACTACGAGTAAAGTCATAGGTGAGCTGCTCAAACAATGCTTGCACATCCAGCATCCCTAAGTTTAAGCCCTGTCCAGCGAGCGGATGCACGCCATGCGCGGCGTCTCCTATCAAAACCAGATTATCCGCGACATAACTTTTGGCTTGTTGCGCGGTCAGTGGAAAGCTTGCGATGGATTCAATCTGATGGATAGCGCCAAGCTCGTAGTGACTGGCAGCGGCGAGCTTATCGGCGATCACGCGCGCGTCTTCCTCTATCAATGCCAATGCTTGATTGCGCGGCAGCGTCCAGACGATTGACTGCCAATGTTGTGGATTGGCTTTATCCTCATCAGTGATATCAGCGAGTGGCAATAATGCGAGTGTTCCAGTCGGCAGCATCGCTTGGCGGGCAGTCGCTTGATGCGGTTTGGCGGTTCGAATCGCACAGCAAATGGCGGTTTGATTATAATCAAGTGTGTCCAGCTCGATTCCTGCCTGCCTGCGCACAAATGAGCCGCGACCATCAGCGCCAATTAACAAAGCAGTTTCGATACTTTCGCCATTTTCTAAACTGATGCGATAACCTTGCTGCGCCCCTAACCAATCCATTTGTACGACTTTTTGCCCTGCGATAACGGTCAGATAATCATTGACATCATCCTCAGATAAACGCTGCCATAGTGCATGTTCAATCACTAAAGGCTCGACCATACTTCCCAGTAATTTCGGCGCTGCTGTTTCGCTATCACCAAATAACAGCTCGCCCATGCCGTTAAGCTGCCACACTTGCATTTGTGCATAATCGGCCTTACGACCTGATTCAGCAATCTTGTGCCAAGCGCCAACCTCTTTGAGCAAATGAATACTAGCTAAGCTTAGCGCATAGACACGTGCATCACGCTTGCTTAGCACCTCTTGCCAAACTGACTCATCACGCGCAGGACGTGCATCAATTAAGGTCACGGGCATTTTGGCTTGCGCCAGTTTTAGAGCCAATGTCGCGCCAACAATACCGCTGCCAATAATGAGCGTATGATTATTTTTCATATAATATCTCTCAAAGTTAAAATGCTTATTATAAAACTATGATTTTAAGCCCATCGCATAATTAGCAATTAGTGGTTTAATATTAGGTAGCTTATCAAAGGCAACCAAGGCCACGTTACGCGCCAATTTAATCGCTGGATTGGAATGGGTAAAGCCATGTACGACCGCATCACAGAAGCGAATGACCCGTTTTTGATCAGTTTGGCGGGCTTTTTCATAACGCTTCAGTAGTGTTGGGTCACCAATGTCTGCGCCCTTAAGTACTTGCGCGCTCAGCATTTGTGCCAGCACATGGGCATCACGCATACAGAGATTAAAGCCTTGACCTGCTACTGGGTGCAAAGTGTGCGCCGCATTACCCATGATGACGCAGCGACCCTCGACTTGTTTGTCTGCTAGTACTCGTGTCAATGGATACGCACCGCGGCGACCAGCTTTTTTAAACGTGCCAGCGCGCACGCCAAAGGCTTGCTGCAAAGTTGCCAAGAAATGTGCATCATCCTCTAGGTATTTGTGCTCTTCACCTGTTGGGCAGACCCAGACGACTGAGCGCCTGTAGCCCTTTTGATACTCATCATTGCCTTCGCCTTCTGGATCGGTCAATGGCAACACCGCAAGTGGGCCTGCTGGACTAAAACGTTCAATCGCTACGTGCTCATGGGGTTTGTCAGTCTCGACCACGCCAACGATAGCCGTCTGCTGATAATCATAAGTCGTCATGCCGATGTTTAATAGCTGACGCACGGTAGAGTCGCGACCGTCACAAGCAACCAAAACGCTGGCTTGCAATTGCTGCTCATGCTCCTCTTTACCGTAGTAGCTAAAACTAAGCGTTACCCCATCGCGCTGCTGCGTGACAGCGCTAACATTGGCATTATCAATTAACGTAATTAGCGGCTCCTGCTGGGCCGCCAGTAAGAGCTTACGCCCAAGCCAAGCATTCTCCATCACTTGTCCGAACGACTCTACCTTCTCCTCACTTTTATTCAACTGCGCGCGCCCAAAGCTACCTTGCTCGCTGATTTGTACTGCATCAATGCGGCAAGCATGACTTTGCAGCTTATCCCATAGGCCAATCTCTTGATATATTTGCACAGTGCGCCTTGATAGAGCCGTATTGCGGCTATCTAAATAATGACTGCGCGTACTGTCAT
>JARIAA010000206.1 GCA_029264635.1 Psychrobacter sp.
GTAATGGGTCGTTAGCTGCTAATTACTATCAAAAATCATTAATTGAGACGGCAGCTAGCAGTATGCCGAGTAAAAATAGTATATAGCAAAATGGGGGGAGGCAAAACTGAAGCCACGATATTGTAGCAAATAACCTAAACAACATCACGAAGAGCCCTAGGTAATCTTGAATATGTCAATTTTATTTGAGATTACCTAGTGCGCGGCTATTACGTAGGTAGGCATAATTATTGCTTATCAGATGTTTGCAGAGACATTATCTGCTGCTTGTTAATTTGTATCAGTTGCAAATCTATATAATTAAAGCATTTATCACTCCATCCTTATCATTTGAGACCGACTGTGGCGCATATTAAAGACTCTCAAAGCTATCATTTTTCTAATCAGGCGCCAACACGCGATTTTAGCTTACCCATGGCTATTTTTATTGCCTTGTTGGTACACGTTGTCATTATCTTTGGCATCAGTTTTTCTATAGGGCAAGATCCGGCTGCCATGATGCAAGATGTGGCAAAAGCGCTAACCGATAACCTGCAGCCGAACGAAGATGCTCACTATATCGCAGATGCCTCACAAGAAGGTGGCGGCTCATTGAGCCAGCAAGTTCGCCAAGAAAGTGCGCAAAATAGCCCACTGACCTCAGAGCAGATCAGCGAGACGCAAGATGTCATTGATCAGCAGCGCCAAGTGCGTCAGCAGCGTTATCAAGAAAGTTACCTGCGTACAACGTTGAGCTGGCGCAAGGCCGATGTCGAAGCGGATAATGACAGTCAGCAAGTGCAAGATGACAAAATGGCGCAAGAGGAGCGGCTACGTAAACAGATAGCATCTTTAGAGACCCAGTTGTCCCAGCGCCAGCAAATTTATGCGACCAAATCTAAAGTTGTCACCGTGGATAGCAATTCTACGACTCGGGGTGCGGCGGCTAATTACCTCGAAACTTTCCGTGAGCATGTTGAGCGGGTCGGTAACTTGCATTATCCCGTACAAGCGCGGGCACAAGGCATCACAGGTGAGGTGCGATTGATGGTGGTTATCAGCAGTGATGGTAATATTAAAGCCATCCGCTTACTTGAAAGCTCAGGCTCGACCATTTTAGACGAAGCGGCCAAGCAGTCGGTAAGGCAAGCTGCCCCATTTGGCAACTTTACCGCAGACATGAGCGATATCGTAGAATTACGCCTGATACGTACCTACCTTTATAGTGATAAAGTGAAAGTAACTTATTAAGTTAAAGTACTTTGCACAAATGTAATCGGTTATATGATCGCAGGTTAAAGTTACGAACAAAACGATCTGTAGATGGGGTAGAATAATGAACAAATAAAAATAACGACTGGTACTTAGCGTTAGTTTAAAAACCCATCAATATGCTACACAATAAGAGTAAGTATGGAATTTTTAGGTTTTACACTCGATATCGCAGCTCTGACAGATAACGTTTTTAGCATCGTGCTCAAAGTCGTTTTTGCGTTATTAATATTTATAGTGGGGCGCTGGCTTGCCAAAAAAGTCGTTATCATTGCCAATCGTGTTATGGTACGTAGCCACCTAGAAACCACTGCAGCCAATTTTTTGAGCCGATTATTATATGGTATTTTGTTAATCATCGTTGCTTTAGCTGCGCTGAGCAAAATTGGGGTTCAGACCACATCCGTCGTTGCCATATTAGGCGGTGCTGCGGTAGCGATTGGTCTGTCACTAAAAGATCAGCTGTCAAATTTTGCAGCGGGTATCATGATTGTGACCTTTCGTCCCTTTGTACGTGGTGACTATGTGCAGATCAGTAGTTACACGGGCACAGTTACTGAGATTACCTTGATCAATACCCATCTGACAACCACCAACAATCACGACATCATTATACCCAATAGCGATATTACTACCTCAGCTATCACCAACTATAGCGCATTACCCAATCGCCGCGTAGATATCACAGTAGGTATTGGTTATGATGCCGATATCAAGACTGCTAAAAATGTCATGATTACGCTAGCCAATGACAATCCGCTGGCTTTTAGCGACCCTGAACCCATCGTACGCGTTACAAACTTGGGTGACAACTCAGTAGATCTAACCCTAAATGTTTGGACGACTAATGATGACTGGTGGTCAATGCAGTGTGATCTGCTCGAACAATTTAAATATGCGTTTGATGACAATAAGATTGATATTCCATTCCCGCAGCGTAATGTCCATGTTAAAGGGTTGGATCTGATGATTAATCAGATGGATGAGTCGCAAAAACTGCCCTTGAAAAAAGACTAAATATAAGGATTGGGCAGGGCTAAACCTGCCAAAATATCAATCTCAAATCTCTCCATCTCGTCTTGCTCCATCTGTCCAATCTCATGATCAAAGCCCAGTAAGTGCAGTATGCCATGGACTAATAAATGACTAATGTGCTGGGCGACAGTTTTATCTTGCTCAGCGGCCTCACGCAGTACAACCTCATGGCAAATAATAAGCTCACCGAGCGGTAGGGTGGGCATCAGCTCAATGATACTAGCGGGCATCTCGCTTGGGTAAGACAGTATGTTGGTCTCATAATCTTTACCCCGTGCTTCTAAATTCAGTGCGCGGCCTTCAGCGCTATCAGTGATATAGATATCGAGCGCTTTAGGCTTTTGCTGCCACAGATCAAGACTGATATCTGCAAAGTAAGGTAGTATCAGACCATGTTTAACACGTGCATTTATATAGTCGAGCGCCGCTATCATGATCGGTAATAAACTATCGCTGCTATAGAAATCTTCAAGCAAATTATCATCGATACTGTCAATAGCATTGATATTTAGCTCAGGGCTATCGGGATAGTTTGCCTGTATCTCGTTCATAGTATTGTTGTTAGATTGGCTCATCGCTTTATTCCATTAATAAATAATACGCTTATTACAACTACTATAGTAGGTTCACTTTAAAACCAAGCTAGTACGATTAGGATGAATGTTTCGTAGCCTCTGTGTTAGCAGCAAGCAAGAGTAATTAATACCAGCAGCACGTAGGATAAAGTATGCCAATTTTATTTAGGATTGACTATAGTGATCTATATAGAGGCTTAGCAGTAAAAAACCGAACTACTATAATCAGTAATCCGGTTTCTGTTTTAACATGAGACGTTTAAACCATTCAATTACAACTTAGCCGCTGCATTCGTAATTGCCTGTCTGCGTTCTTGCTCTGCTATACGCTCTTGTTTACGCTTCTCTTCTAAGATGAGCTGCTCATCATCAAAGATATCGTAAGCCTCAACGATTTTTTGTACCAATTGATGGCGTACCACATCTTTTGAATCAAACTTAGTGATATGAATCTCTTCAATATCGCTTAAGATTTCAAGCGCTTGCGTCAGTCCTGATTTGGTACCGCGCGGCAAGTCGACCTGCGTAATATCACCCGTGATAACGGCACGTGAGCCAAAGCCTAAGCGCGTCAAAAACATTTTCATTTGCTCAGGCGTCGTATTTTGCGCTTCATCTAAAATCACAAACGAGTTATTTAAGGTACGGCCACGCATATAGGCAAGAGGCGCCACTTCAATCTCTTGACGCTCAAGCATTTTGCCCACCTTTTCAAAACCGATCATCTCATAAAGCGCATCGTACAAGGGACGTAGATAAGGATCGATTTTTTGGGTCAAATCACCTGGCAAAAAACCTAGCTTTTCACCTGCTTCTACGGCTGGACGCACAAGTAAGATGCGCTCAATCTCGTTACGCTCTATCATATCAACCGCGCAAGCGACTGCTAGATAAGTCTTACCAGTTCCCGCAGGGCCAATACCAAACGATACATCAGAGCTAAGGACGTTTTTTACATAGCGCTGCTGATTGCCGCCACGCGGGATGATTTTACCTTTACGCGTGCGTAGAGTGATGGGGGTAAAGTCACTTGCTGCGTCTAAATCCTCCTCATCTTTGGACGTTTGCTTGTCATTGTCAACGTCCTCATCACGTGAGATGCTTGATTGAATGATAAGATGCAGCTCTTCTGCACTAATGTCCTTTGAATTTTGAGCTTCATCGACGAGCTTGTATATAATGCGTTCACCGCGCTCAACGGCAGTCACATCACCACTAATACAAAAATCACCTTGGCGTTGGCTGATTTTGATATCGAGGCGATCTTGAAGGTATTTCATATGATTGTTGTATTCGCCAAGCACGGTTTTAAGCTGTGCTGGGGTTAATGATTCGAATTTTATACGGCGGCTCATGGAGTCAGTCAAGCGATTATCCTTGTATTAGTAGCCCAATACTATTTTTAGTTAAGAATACATTAATTGGGCTTAATAGATAAAACAGTTAATAAGATTATTTAGATAAAAATGACGGTAAAAATTATTATTGTTGCTATAAGTGATAATAAATGGTCCTGCCTTCATTATGGTTGATAGATTTTAAATTTCAAGCATTGTGCAGCAGTGGAGGGAGCTGTTTTTGTATGACGATTGCAACTATGAGATTAATCGACAGATTTTTATTGTTTTATGTGTACTAAACTAGTCACTTAGCGCTAAGCATACAGGGAAGGCCACGGAAGTTTGAATATTTGTGGTAATCTATGAGCCATTTAATCTTATTTGCTTGGCGCGCTAAACATAAGAAAATAACGACAAATAAACACTGATAGTAGATTAATCAAAACAGTTATCATAGGAATAATCATTATGCAAAATATAGAGTCAAACTTGGTAAAAACAGCAGATATGGAGCCGTTTAGTGCTACTAGCGTTAAGGTCAATGACAGCCATCAAACGGCGATGACTGAACAGCAAGTACTTATTGCAGGCGGGGGGCATGTCGGATTATCCTTTGCTTTATTGCTCGCGCATCATGGTATTGCTAGCACCTTACTAGAAAAAAACAGCTATCCAACTATCAGCCCTAATGATGACAGTACGCGCAGTCATTATTTAGATAGCCGCAATACGGCTCTATCAAGGCGCACTGTGCAAATATATCAAGAGATTGGCCTATGGGATGAGCTGCAAAGTCATGCTTGCCGCATTGATGCAGTAAAAATCAGCGAGCAAGGCAGCTTTGGACAAGCGCAGCTCAATAAAGCAGACGAAAATGTCGAATCCTTTGGACAAGTGATGGAAAATGCGTGGCTAGGGCGCAAGTTATTATTAGCCGCTCAGCAAGAGCCGTTAATTACTCTGATTGATAATGCCGATGTTACTGCGGTTGATCAACAGTATGACGGCGTTACCTTGAGCTTTAATTATT
>JARIAA010000289.1 GCA_029264635.1 Psychrobacter sp.
ATCATAATGACAAGCGCCTCATAATATCACACTAGAAGTTGGCTTAAGGGACAAAATGTTATGCAAATTTATAAATCACTCACTTTTATCCATCAAAAAACCGCTCAAGGCGGCTTTTATTTAGGAACTTTAGGGTTTTATCAGTGCTTAGATATTATGAGTACTGTAATCCTAATAGCCTACAACATTCATTACCTTCACATTGCTTTTTTTATCTAAGAGCAAATTGATAGGCTTACTTGATGAGGTACTAGAGACTGCAGCTTTAGATTTAGACGATGATTTATCGGCTGTTGTGCGCACATTATTAACGACCGTGCCGGACGATAATCTAATTGCAAAGGTCAGGCTTTTATCATCGATCACCACATCATTAAAGGACGAGTTTTTAAGCAAAAGCTCGCCACCGCTAGCAATTGCCATCGCTCTGTTCTGGTGGTACGTTCTTTTAAAGTGCATATTGCTAAACTCTTTTAATTGAGTATTGGCTTTTAGGCGGACATAAGCCGAGCCTGTCGCTATACCAGATTTGATGAATTCACAATCTTCAAAATACACCCCCAAATCGTTTGAGTTACCGATATTAGTATCTTGAAATATCACTTGGTTATTGCCATAACGATCGCCAGCATTTTCAAAAACCACCTCTTTAAATACAATATCTCGGTACCTATCACTGGTCGTATTTGGTTCACAGTCGAATAAATATAAACCACTTATCAACTCTCCTTGTTTTGACGTGAACCTATTATCAAGACTGACTTTGCCACGTATAAACTTAATACCTTGCCCGGCAACAATAGTTACTGGGTTGCGTGCAGTTGAACCAATCAAAAAGTCCTGCGCCTCAAAATCGATTTTTCCGTCATATTTGAGATAGATACCATCGTAGCGTGCGCCGCTTGTCTTAAAGTTACGCAGGCGAGCCCCGCGTTCTTGAACGCGAATACAGTGCAAAGCCTTAGTATTACTCTTAGTGCCATTTCTGTTAGAGGTCAGCTCATCACGCAAGGTTTGACCACGCACATCAAAACCATCTAAAACAAAGTTGACACCGCCTGCCTTTACATCGATAACAGAAGATGAGCTTTTTGCTCGCAAAATAGTATTACCTTCACTAAAAAGCTCGATATTGGGGCTATTAATGACCAAGTCGCAAGGATAATCTCCCTTTGGAAATATAATCCGCGCGCCGCCAATAGATTTGGCATAATCTACTGCTGCTTGCGGTGAGCTATAATCATTGACATATATTTTTCTAAGGTTTGAATCTGATGATGTAGGCATTTGTTCAACTATATTCATGTAAGTAAATGCTTTATAGCAAGTGCAGATACATACTGTCAAGTTTTGTTTGATAAATCGCTTTGATATTTTTTATTACAGATGCTAAGTCATGAAAAAGGCTGCCTTTTAGCTCGGCAGCCTTTTTCACAATGACATCTAAGCGCTATTCGCAGATGGCTTTACCTGTGCGATGATTGATAGCGCCATTTGCTGCAAGCAGCTTTTGCATCTCTCGGTGGTTACGACTACAGGCATATGAATAAGCGCCTTGGTTATATGATCCTGCATTTTTATCTTTAGTAGTGGCGACCAGATTTGGATTAGCACCTTTAGATAATAGATACTTGACGGTTTCTATACGATTATTACTGGCGGCAACCATGATTAAGGTTTCACCGTCGCTCTCCAAAGTTTGATCATTTAAGTCAACGGGCTCTTGAGCGTTTAGCAAGTGGTATATTTTTTTGACCACATTCGTGTTTTTACCCAGAGCTGCAGACTTTAGAACATTATATACATCTCCTTTATCAGTCGCGTATAAACTGGCGCCTTCAGCAATTAAGTAATCAACCATATCTTCATAGCCAATAAATGCTGCCCAGCCCAAAGCGGTTTGATTAAGACTACCCGTATCTTTTGCTTCCAAATCTTGTCCAGTTGCAACCATATACTTAACCGTCGGCAAATCACCCCGTTTTACGGCATCGAACCATTTAGCATCAGTGCCTTTAGAGGGCTCATTGTAAAATACGCGATATGACAGCTTATTTTTATTCGCAATATCAAAGTTCTCAGCATTACTAAAGCGAAAACCTATTTGCGAAGTAGGTGCAGCTTGCGAGACTTGTGTCATATTTTCTTGCTTTATCTCATTGTCGACGTTGATATTTGAGCAGGCAGTCAATAACAGGGTAGTCATGAAAGCAGTCACACTTATTTTGTTTTTCAGTTTCATAATAGAGCCTTAGAAGATTAGGTCATGGTAAGCAAGAAGTTGTCGATAAGTTATTTATTGGGAATCATACCCTATCCATTATATCGTCATTGTCTACCGTAATATTCATCCCTTTAAAGATGAGCTTAAATTATCTATACATTCTACATCGCTTTTATAACAGACTTTAGTAAATCTGCCATCCATAATCTTTAAAAACGATAGTGGCATCTATTATAGGATGTCATGTTAAATAGTATCTCAAACCATTTTTCACCAATAGGAAATAATAATGATGCAAGATAAAATGTATGATTTAGGGTCAGGATTTTGGAGTATTAGAGGCTCATTTGTTAAAAAGGGCCTGCTAGACATAGGTGGTCAGTGCGCTTTGGTAAAATTGTCATCTGGACGCTTTGTATTTTTGGACAGCTATACACTGATAGATGATGTACGCGCGCAAGTCATGTCATTAACCAATAACGGTCAAGATGTTGAAGCGGTGCTGAACGTCCATCCCTTTCATACTGTTCATTGCGAGCAAATGGCAAAAGACTTTCCGCAAGCGATTTTTTATGGCAGCAGTCGCCATCATAAGCAGGCTCCTGATGTGCAGTGGAGCGCTGATTTGGTCGAAAGTGACACTGTTGCCAAGCGTTATCCTGAGCTTGAATTTTCTTTACCAAAAGGAATTTATTACATTGCACCCGACGAAAATGTTCATGCAAGCTCACTGTTAGTGTGTCATCCAGCAAGTAAAAGTGTCTACGTTGATGATACTTTTGAGATTCCGCCCTCAAAATTATTCAATGCCGTAGAGGCCAGTATAGGCTTACACCCAACCACGCTACAAGCACGTAAAGATGAGCCAAATGCGGGCAAGGCGTATTGCGACTGGGCAACCGAGCTTGCGCATAAGTGGCGTGACGTGCGCTATTTTTGCGGTGCACATTCAGGCTTAGTCGAGTTTGCAGAAGGCAGATTTGAGTCCGCCCTGCTCTTTGCCATCGATAGAGCGCGTCCTGAGCTTGAAGCTTAATAAGCTCACAACCATACTTTTTAATTTACTATTTTTATAAATGCTCCATTATTAAGGAATATAACTCATGTCAAATAAAATTTATGATTTAGGCGCAGGATTTTGGAATATACGCGGATCTTTTCGCATTGGAGGTATTCTTGATATCGGTACCCAATGCTCGCTAGTACAATTACAATCAGGAAAGTTTATTTTTTTGGACAGCTATGAGCTGACAGGTAATGTTCGCAATCAGGTTATGGCATTGACTAATGATGGTCAAGACGTCGAAGCGGTATTGAATCTGCATCCTTTTCATACGCTACACTGCGCTCAAATGGCAAAGGATTTTCCGCAAGCGATCTTTTACGGCAGTAGCCGCCACCCTGAGCAAGTACCAGAGGTATCGTGGGCCGATGATTTGGTTGAAAGCGATGCTGTCGCCAAGCGCTATCCTGAGCTTGAATTCTCCATACCTAAAGGTATTTACTACATCGCGCCTAATGAAAAAATTCATGCAGGCTCGTTACTGGCTTATCATCCTGCTAGTAGAAGCTTGCACGTCGATGATACGTTTATGAGTCCGCCTGCTAAGGTGCTCGAAGCAGTTTTACCAAAGCTATTGCTGCATCCTACGACCAAGCAAGCGCTAAAAGATGAGCCCGATGCAGGCAAACAATACTGCGACTGGGCAACCGAGCTTGCGCGTGAATGGCGTGATGTCCACAACTTCTGCGCGGCTCATTCAAGCTTAATAAAATTTGAGATGGGCGGCTTTGAAAAAGCACTCATAAAAGCAATAGAAAAAGCCCGCCCTAAACTTGAAAAAGCATAATTTATTAAAATAGTGAGTAATAAAAAAAGCGACTTATAGGGTCGCTTTTTTTAATTTATTTTTTTAAAACTCTATTAATGCGCTTATAAATCCCACATTATCGTTTTTATTTAAGATAATATTTTGCCAAATAAATACAATTCTGTTATAAAGCAGGCTACACATTATATTCGGTTAATCGAATAGTGTAATACTTGTTAATAAAATTTTTGGATGACTATTAATAAGTTTTTGTCATTTTAATCATATTAAGGATTGTATTATGAAGCGTCATTATTTAGCGGTTGCTATCCTCGCTGTAAGCACTGTAAGTTTTACCGCGTGCTCTACTAATTCCCAAACCAGCAAGGAAGCTGCTACCAACACGAGTCCTATTATCGTTAAAGAGGATGGTCATGTTAGCTGGTCGTACACTGGTGATACGGGTCCTGAGTATTGGGGCGATATTGAAGAAGCCAGTGCCTGCAAAATTGGTCAAGAACAGTCGCCTATTAATATCACTCGAGCGGTGGCAAGCGCTAGTAAAGCACATACCTTTAATTACAGCCAATCGGCATCTTTAAGCATTATTGACAATGGTCATACCGTCGTTTATACCCCAACTACTGATGATAATACAATCAATCTTAATAACGAGCGCTTTGAGCTAAAACAGTTTCATTATCACACACCAAGTGAGCATCAGTTCGGTGGACAAACTTACCCAGCCGAAATTCATTTCGTCCATGCTAATAATGCCGGCAATCTGGCTGTGGTTGGGGTAATGTTAATGCAAGGTCAAGAAAATAGCATTATGAGCAGTTTGCTAGAAGATACCAAATTAAGCGCTAAAAACAAGGCTGAAGTTATAAGCAGTCGCGTCAATTTAGCAGCACTAATTCCTACCGCGCCGACTTTTTATCACTACGCAGGCTCGTTGACGACGCCGCCTTGTTCAGAACAAGTTCAATGGTATGTGACAAAAGAGCCTTTGGCGGTTGCCAGTCATCAGCTCGCGGCCCTATCTGATTTGTATGAAGGCAATAACCGTCCAATCCAGCCTCAAGGCTCACGTAAAGTAGAGCAAATTCGTCAGTAGTCGTTATTGAAAACATTATAGGATAAAAGATGAGAATTTAAGCGTAAAGTCAGCCGTATTATATTGCTGACTTTACGCTTTTTTATAAAAATAAAAACTGACTTAACTCCTCCTGATTATCAATAATATCTGCAAGCGTATAACCCTCAAGAACGGTAATAAACGCTGTTAATGCTTCAAAAAATACGCCTTTTAGCTGACATACGGGACTAATTACACAGCCTACCGTTTTAGCTTTCTGGTTTTCTACCTCATCAATCAGCGTAATAGGTAAGCCTGTCGAGCGAGGGTTTCGCTCATTTACGTTTACTGGTGTCGCAAAGCATTCAACCAAGTCAAAATCAGGCTCAATCTGTTTAATCAATACACCTAAATTAATATCTCGAGGGGCGCAGGCGAGCCGAATACCGCCATTTTTACCGCGTATACTTTCGATATAACCAAGCTGACCCAATTGATGAATAATCTTAGTCAGATGACTTTTAGAAATATGATAGCTGTCTGCAATATCACTGATATTTGCTAGCAGATGAGGTTCTGGCTTTACCGCCAAATATATCAATGAACGTAATGCATAATCACTATAATTGGTCAGTCGCACAAACTTGCGCTCCTATTTCATTTACATTTTTAAAAAATTATCGGTCTAAGCGCACGCTATTATTAGTGGTTTTTACGCCTTAACCAAGTTTTATCACCCAAATAATCCATCAGGCCTAGGACGTGCAAGCATCGGTAGATAGCTTATGCAAAACAGTATAAAGCAGGCAATCCAAGCTCCTTGAGCAACCATAATCCATAATAGGTAGTGACTCATGTCAGCAAGCGGTAACAGTACTCGGCTCACAAATGCTACCACCATCAAGACATACATCACATTGACGGAGCTTGGCGGCTGGTGAATACTGCGACCCGTATGCCCAAGCGATACCCGCGTCATCATGGCAACGGTCATCATACCAACCCCTGCAATCGCTAAACCATGCATTGCAATGCTATGAGCGTACCCTAACCATGGCTGTAGCGCATATAACACAAAGCTCAAACACATTCCTAAAAACGAGAGGTATAATGACCATAATAAGGGTTTTTGCCAAATACCGCGATGATACCAACCAATTAGGCGTACAATATTGACCACGGCTACCCCAAGTGCAGCAATCGTCAGCAAATACTTATGTGGATAAAAGACATCAATCAAAAAAAACGCTAAAAAAAACGCCAAACTGGCAACATCTTGCACCTTGCTATTACGCAGCTTAACAGCCTCTGTCGTACCCGTACTAAGACCGCGCTCTATAAAGAACGGTACAACCCGACGTCCAATCGTCAATATCAAGCCGATGATTAAATAAAACCCCAGATAGATGCCTATTCTGGTCACATTCATATCGTTGCTCAAAACACCCCAATAGCACAGTCCATTACCAAGCGTTAATAAGACCAGCTTTGATAAAATGCCCATCTGCTTATATTGTTTTACTTGCAAAACAGCTTGAGAGATCACAAACGCCATCCAACCGATGAACCATAAGTCAAATACCGCTCCTAGGTATAGCAGCTCTTTGCCACTCTCACCTATCGGTATACCTAGTCCAAAAGCAAGCCAGCTCAGACGCGCTAGCAGCCAACAACTAAAAATACCTAGCAGCTTATAGCCGTGCGGCATCATTACCCCTGTCCAAGTCTTCACTGCTGTCAGCAAAAACCCTGCCACTACTGCCAATGCATAGCCATAAATCATCTCATGACCATGCCAATAGAGCGGATTTAAAACCTGCCCATTAATATCTGTATGACCTGTAAATATAAACGACCACAGTGTCATCGTTATAACGGCAAATATGGCAGCGGCACTAAAAAATACGCGAAAGCTTAAATTCAAAATAGGATGCGGGGACGATGGCGGCTTGCTTGGTAAATTGAGGGGTTGCATAACTATCTTCTTAGGCTAAATGAAACAATAATACTTGAATACTCTTTAACATTCATTCTAAATGAATGTTAAAGAGTATTCAATAGAAGTTCATACCCTATGAGGCCAGTTTTATAATTGTATAGCTGAAACCACCAGTGCGATAACGACGATCATCGTGACGTAGGTTCTAACCTTAAAATACTCACGATTGATGATATT
The DNA here is from genome assembly GCA_029264635.1 of Psychrobacter sp. Lineage (GTDB taxonomy): Bacteria > Pseudomonadota > Gammaproteobacteria > Pseudomonadales > Moraxellaceae > Psychrobacter. The sequence continues at coordinate 7,290 of JARIAA010000289.1, forward strand.
TGCTCCATATAGATTGTAATCAATGACCAATAAGCTGATAAAACCAAGCACCAGCAGCCAGATAAACCCAGCCGTCGATAAACTTAAAAATCCAAGCCACAACGCCAGCGCAATGATATTGCTAAGCACTGGAAGCTTGACTGCCCACGGGTGATCATCTGCCAAATTCAAGTGATTGCCCCAATGCGCGCCCGCCATAAATGAGGCAATCACCAACCCATAGACAGAAAGGACATGCGCTGTCATGCCCAAGACTCGTATAGCATCGATGCCAAGCGTAATAAAGATAGCACAAGCGATGAATGGAATCGTACCAGCAAAGGTTAGATAAGGGCTTGGTTTTTTCATAAGACAACACTCTTCTCATTTTTAAGGATTTAAAAAATCCTAGTGCAAATTTGCGTGACCTTATTATTCTGTTTTAGGACAACCACTTATTGATGAAAACATTTTTTGGATCATACTGCTGAGTCTGTTTATCAAGATTAAATTGCCGACAGCCTCTTGGATCCGCACCAACCCCTGCCAGATATTGCCAGTTGCCCCAGTTACTGGCCACGTCATAATCAATGAGGTGCTGCTCAAAATAAGTCGCGCCATAGCGCCAATCAAGACCCAGTTCATGAATAAAACAGCTCGCGACCAACTGCCTACCACGATTTGATATATAGCCCGTCGCCGTCAGCTGCTTCATGCATGCATTAACAATAGGATAAACGGTCTCTCCATTTTGCCATTGGCGCAAGCGACCTTTATCATATTGAGTCGATGGTTTATGCGTGCCGATGCCTTGCAGTAAAAACAATTTTTGCTGATGAGTATCGGCATACCAATAAAAATACTCCCGCCACAATAGCTCAAACCAGATCCAATAAGTTGACTCATTAGCGATAACGTCGCGCTCATAATGACGCAAGTGCTCAAGTAGAGCCTTAACAGATAACGAACCATTAGCCAACCATGCCGAAAACTTCGTAGAATGTGTCCATTCATCTAAGGCATTACGCGTCGTTTTATAAGTGCTGGGTGCGTTAGAAGCAAAATAAGTCTTTAAATGTCTGATGCCGCTTGTTTCACCACCCTGAAATGGTTGCGCTTGCCACTGCGAGTAAGTAGCAAATGCTTGATCATCAAACAGATGGGCTTTGTTAGCGGTCAGACTTTCAGTTGCAAGACTCGCAGGTATAGGAGGAAGCGCTTTTAGGGTATGATTTAGCCTATCTAGTATCGTATCGGTTCTAGCTTCCAATAAATTGTGCTCTGTTTCGATTTTTTTACGAAACTGAGTAAAACTTTTAGGCAAGCTATCGGTTGGCAACTGACTAAATAGCGTCGCCGTTGACGATATGTGCCAACGTATGGTTGGGTATCTACTTTGTAGCCGCTGATACGCTTGGTTTTGTGCGTAGTCGGCTGTGGCACTGACGCAGATGTCAGTGATCTGCTGCGCTTCAATAAACTGATATAACTGTGTAAATATCGCTGTTTCTTTAGAATGGGTATCTGGCTTTAAATAAAACAATCGATTACCAAGACGTTCTAGTGACTGATTTAAATCAATCAGGCTTTCGTGCAAAAACTGCTGGCGAGCATGGCCCATCTCATCAAAACTATAGGGTTGTCCCCAGTTTTTTTGTATCATAATGGCAGACGAAAACGCGGCATAAACAAGTATCAGTGCTCCCTCTTTATGGCTACTTGCCAGCTGCGCAGCTTTTACCAACGTCTCATTATCATGTACGCGCATATCGTTATAAAATAACATCAAGACGGTTTTTTTATCGAAAGATTGACTGAACATAGGGCTAATTCTCAAAATGAATACGTACACAGTTAGCAGATGCTTACACTTCAATACCAAGCTTTAAAATATCATAGTCTTGAGCATTTGGTAGGGTTATTCTACTGATGAGCATTGACTCTCGTCAGTTTGCTTGCTTAAATAGCTTACCTTTAGGAGAATGACATGACGGCAGAAAACGCACCAGATGAGAAGCGTAAAATTATTAATAAGTTTTTGATAAAACTTACCAAAGAGCAGCCGCAAATGTATTACGCCACAACGTCCGAGATCTCTCGTAGCATCCATACGATGATAAAAGAACATACCAATCGCTTGACGGTAGAATAGCAAGCACTCGTGAGAAAAATGACTCTCGAAGAGATCGAAGGTTTGCTAGGATTTCGTCCTAGATAACTAATGAAGACAGAACAAGGCTTTAAGGATAAAACGAGCATTTATTGCTGTCAAAATTAAAAAAGACCGCCACAAAGGCAGTCTTTTTTTAAGAATAAGTCCAACATATCTAGAAGGGATAATCACGTGGTACGTTTTGCATCGATATCCAATGCGTTCTCGTAAATTCTTCAAGTATCCATTCACCATTAAAGCGACCAATACCTGAGTTTTTCTCACCACCAAACGGCACATTACTCTCATCGTTCACTGAGATATCATTAATATGAGTCATGCCTGCTCTGATACCGCGAGCAAAGCGCAGACCTTTTTGCATATCCGATGTAAATACCGCACTAGATAAACCATACATGGAATCATTAGCTATTGATAATGCATCCGCCTCATCTTTGGCACGAATGATACCGACTAATGGCCCAAATACCTCATTGCGTGACAAATCCATCTCGCGCGTCACTTCTGTAAAGATATGCGGCGGTACTACTTGTCCCATAATCTCACCACTCAAAATCATGTTGGCACCTTCCTTTTGAGCCTTAGCGATTTTTTCTTTGAGCGATTTGACTTGTTTTTCATTAATAATAGGACCGACTGCCGTCTCTTGCTTGTTCGGATCGCCAACGTTTAGAGTCTGAACGTGAGCTAAGAAACGCTCAACAAAATCATCATAAATCTCGTCTTCAACGATAATACGGTTAATAGCGAGACAAATTTGACCTTGATGAAGGAACTTACCAAACGCTGCAGCTTTAACTGCCTGTTCAATATCCGCGTCTTTTAATACGACAAATGGGCTATTACCGCCAAGCTCAAGGGCAACTTGCTTGATGTAGTCGCCACCATTGGCCAGCTCGCCAATATGTTTGCCCACTGAAGTTGATCCAGTAAATGACACAAAGCTTGGAATATCATGAGTGACGATGGCGTCCCCAATCTCACTACCTGCACCGACGACGACGTTAAGCAGCCCTTTTGGCAGACCCGCTTCTTCAAATATTTTGGCGAGCAATAAACCACCTGTAATAGGCGTGTCACTTGCAGGCTTAAGTACGACTGCATTACCAAGTGCTAACGCGGGCGCGATAGAGCGCTGGGTGAGATGTAGTGGAAAGTTCCATGGGCTAATAACCGCTACGACACCGATGGGCTCACGGTAGACGAAGTTCTCTTTACCTGGCGTATTTGACGCACGGATCTCACCATGGACGCGACTAGGAAACGTTGCTGCTTCAAGCGTAATTGCGCGCGCACTACCAAACTCCACCATTGCTTTGATACGTGTACTGCCCGACTCATTAATAAGCCAATCAACAATCTCATCTTGACGCTCATCGAAAACTTTAACGACGTTATACATGACAGCAGCGCGCTCAGCA
>JARIAA010000278.1 GCA_029264635.1 Psychrobacter sp.
GGGCGTCACTTATGTCGCGGTTGCAGCCGAGCATCCATTGGCGCAGTATGCCGCTGAAAATGATGAAATTATCGCTCAGTTTAATGCGCTGTGCAAATAAGGCTCAGTTGCTGAAGCGGATTTAGCCAAAGCGGAAAAAATTGGCATGGATACGGGTCTGACCGTGACGCATCCATTAACTGGCAAAGAGATACCTGTTTGGGTGGCTAATTACGTACTCATGAGCTATGGCTCAGGCGCAGTAATGGCGGTTCCTGCGCATGACGAGCGCGATTACGAATTTGCGACTAAGTACAATTTGCCGATCAAGCAAGTGATTGACATCCCTGCGGGCTTTTTTGATGAAATAGACGTTGATGCTAAGGTAAATAATACGGAAAGCAATCGTGCTTATACCGAGCGCAGCACCTTAGTGAATTCAGGCGAGTTTGATGGCATGGACTTTGAGCAAGCGTTCGAGGCCATGCTAACCAAACTTGAACCACAACAGCTTGCTAAGAAAAAAATCCAATATCGTCTACGTGATTGGGGAGTCTCACGCCAGCGCTATTGGGGCTGCCCTATCCCCATGATTAACTGTGAGCATTGCGGCACGGTGCCAGTTGAAGAACAAGATTTACCCATTGTACTGCCAACTGACGTCGTCCCTGACGGTCGCGGTAATCCACTAAAAAACATCCCAGAATTTGTCAATACGACTTGTCCCAAATGTGGCAATCCTGCTGAGCGCGAAACCGACACTTTTGATACTTTTGTCGAATCAAGCTGGTACTACGCGCGCTTTGCCAGTCCGAATGACACGACCAACATGGTTAACAAATCTGCTGCCAATAAATGGCTGCCTGTTGACCAATATATCGGCGGTGTCGAGCACGCCGTCATGCACCTACTGTATGCGCGCTTCTTCCATAAGCTCATGCGCGACGAAAACTTGGTATCAGGCGACGAACCCTTTGCCAATTTGATGACTCAAGGTATGGTGCTTGCTGGCACTTTTTACCGCGTCAATGCTGATGGCAGTACGACGTATTATTTTACCGAAGACGTCGATATCGACTATAGCGAGCGCGGTCAGCCGATTAAGGCCATGTTAAAGTCAGATGGGCAGCCCGTTACGATTGGCAAAATTGAAAAGATGTCGAAGTCAAAAAATAATGGCGTCGATCCACAACTTACTATTGATAAATATGGCGCGGATACGGTTCGTCTTTATACCTTATTTACTGCCCCTGCCGACCAAACACTTGAATGGTCAGACGATGCGTTAAAAGGCCCTTATAACTTTGTGAAAAAAGTTTGGCGCATGGCAACCGAGCACATGCAAGCCCTGACTGACGCCGATTTACGCCTTGATACTTTGAATAGCAAAGTACTCAATATAGATAACTTAAGCAAAGAAGCCAAAGCATTGCGCCGTAAGACTCATGAAACCATCGGCAAGATTGATAGTGATTTGGGTAAACGCTTAGCACTGAATACACCCGTCTCTAGCCTAATGGAGCTTGCAAACGAGCTTGCTGGCTTTAAAGCTCATGGTGAACAGGACTTGCAAGTACAGCATGAAGCGCTGATCGATTTACTTATTATCTTATCAGTATATGCCCCTAACGTCGGTGAGCATTTACTTGAGCAGTTAGGACTTGATACCGTAGCCTTAAGCTATCCAGAAGTTGATGCCAGCGCTTTGGTGCAAGATATGATTACGATGGTAATTCAGGTCAATGGCAAAATGCGCGGTAAGATGGATGTGGCGCCCAACAGCGATCCTGAACAGATTAAAGCACAAGCACGCACACTTGATGGTGTGACAAAATTCTTAACTGGCGAGATTAAAAAAGAGATCGTTGTACCGAATAAGCTAGTTAATATTGTGGTTGCAGGCTAGCACCTTTAAACGTTATGTTTTTAAAAATCATGTTTTAAACATCGCGTTTTAGGTCTTCTTATCAAAATAAAGGTAGCGATTATGCCGTATAAGCATCGAGATTTGCAGTCAGATCAAACAAGATTGAGTATACAAAGTCGTACTACGACAAAACATCGTGGACAAAGAATTGCGACAGTATTATTGGCAGCCCTGCCGATATTCGCAGTAATCGGTGCAGCGACAAGTCTTAGTGGTTGCGGCTTTCAACTACGTGGTTATGACACGCCTATGCTGTTTGATGTTGCCAAAACGGCCGTCATTATCGAAGACAATCGCACCTCATTTCCACTGAAATTGCCCCTCAGACGGCGTCTAGAAGCCTTGGGTGTCGATGTGGTTGATGGCATGTTTATCATTGAAAATGCGGATGCTAATAAAAGTACCGACGTCAATATAGCCCGTACAGATGCTGAGCAAATTGCAACCATTAGGGTCAATAATGTACGTTTTAAACGGTATGAATTGGTCGGCGTCTTAACAGAGATCCGTTTAGTGCTGTCAGCTGATGTCAGTTACCAAACGTTCGAAGACGGCAAACCTGTGACACTAAGTAACCCTATTCAAGTGGAGCGCAGCTATCAGTATAACGAGGCGTCGGTTAGTACTGACGATCAGCAATGCGATCAGATTCGTGATTGGCTTTATGACAGCTTAGCGCGACGAATTACCGATCAGTATGTCGCAATCGCATTACCCAAGGTTGCCCCTGCTAGCGCCAACAACGCATCTCAAACTCTAAAAAGTCCAGAAAAGACTACCGTCATCGCGCCAAATCCTTGATGGCTAACTTCAATGATGCCTCTCTTATAATTCAGCTCAATTTTAAAAGATAATAGCTCAACACTTATGCAAGATACTTTTATACAGGCTTATCCAAAGCTGCTGCAGCCCTCAGTTGCAGTTGCAGGTTTGTGGCTGGCACATGGAGATGAGCCACTACTCAGTCAATGGCTTATTGATGCCTTGCGTCCCCATTGGCGGGCGCAGAATTACGCCATTAAACGCTTAGAGCTGGTATCGGTAAAGAGTTGGCAAGAGGTGTTGTCAGAGCTTGGTAGCCAGTCTTTATTTGATGATGCAAGTAGTCTAATTGTGACGGGCAATCATAAACCTGATAGTGCCGTGATTACAGAGTTAGAGCGCTTTGCTGTCGATGCGCAAACAGGATTACATAGCCACAGTTTATTATGGCTGACGCCAAAGCAAGATAAACGCGCGCAAAGTAGCAAGTGGTTTGCCCTATTTGCGCAATATGGTCACGTTATCGACTGTAATTTGTATAACGAGCAGCAGCGTCAGCAGTTATTACAGATCCAAGCCCAGCAGTTTGGCTTGACATTGTCACAAGAAGCGTGGCAGCTACTGATGTCGCATACTGAGCATCATTTGCTCGGCGCCTATCAAACCCTATGGCGCTTGTCATATTTGTTTGCGCCGCAACTCATGGCAATTAAGGGTGGCAATAATCTACAAAGCACCTCTGGTCTACCTGCCTCAAATGTGGCATTAGATATCAATGACTTACAAGCAGCGCTAGTCAGTGATGCTCATTTTAGTGTGTTTGATTTATCCGATGCGATGCTTGCAGGCCATAGCCCTCAAGTCGCCAAAATTATTTTTCAACTAAAAGCAGCGGATGAGCCGACCACGTTGGTTTTATGGGCAATCAGTAAAGACATGCGCCAAATTATGCAACTGATGGATGGTCAAGACCCGCAAGCGCTCGGTATTTGGCGTAGCAAACAAAGTTTATACCAGCAGGCATGTCGCCGCCAATCAAAGGCACAAGCGGCCACTTGGCCTGCACTACTGTATCGCTGTGACCAAGCTATCAAAGGCCTCATTCAGCAGCCAGCGTGGGAATTGTTGTTACAAGCAGCGTTAGCGCTTTCAGGACAACGCTTGTTTGCCAAACCATAAGTATTCACGTTTTTTATCCATTCCCATAAGCTTTGTATGAGAACCATCTGCGTAAATGGTCACTAATCAGCCCCAACTATTATCATCGATCCATTACCTTCTTATTTATTCTCAGCCGCTGAGGTATCAACAGATAGTATGCGCAAACTAGCGCTCGCTTATCCTCCGACCTTCTTTCCCCTCAAAACCACTTTAACCTTTCGCAAACTAATTGTTATTCCCTTTTATCTATGAAGCCTCTATGATAGCTACACTTGAGTTCACTGTTATTGGATGGTTTTTATGCGCAAAATAAGCAAAAAGTCTGCTATTAAATGGGGTGTTATCGCTTTAATTGTCATAGCATTAGGGGCTTTAGCCTATACCTTTTTTAAACCAAAAGAAACCATCCCTAATTATCTAACCGCAACGGCTGAGATTGGCGATATTGAAAACAATGTTATGGCGTCAGGCAAGGTCAAAGCTTTGAATACGGTCGATGTTGGTGCGCAGGTATCTGGTGAAGTGAAACGTTTATACGTTGAGGTGGGTGATGAGGTCAAAGAAGGCGATCTTATCGCACAGATCGACCAAGTCACACAAAAGAATAACTTAAGTAATGAGCAGGCCAGCCTAGAACAAAGTGAAGCGGCCATCCAAAGCGCGCAAGCAGAGTTATTGAGTCGACAAGCAGGATTAAAAAGCGCCTATGCAGATCTTGCTAGCCGACAATCTGAGCTCAAGCAAGCGCAGTCTGATTTTACTCGTTTACAGTCTTTAGTAGCCATTGACGCCATCTCTCAGCAAGAGTATGACACTCAAGCAACGCGTGTTGAGACGGCCAAAGCTGCCGTTGACAATGCGCGCGCTGCCATCGATACCGCTAAAGCGGCGATTGCGACGACAGAGGCCAATATCAATAGCCAAAAGGCGGCGCTGCGTAAGTCTCAGACTAATGTCAGTACCGCCCAAGAAGATCTGAGCTACACCACTATCCGAGCACCGATGGCAGGTACTGTCGTATCCGTTACTACGGAGCAAGGTACTACTGTGAATGCCAATCAAACAGCGCCAACCATTGTTACCCTAGCCGACTTATCTACTGTGCGTATCAATGCGCAAATCTCTGAGGCTGACGTTATTAACGTTCATGCAGGTATGCCAGTTTATTTTAACATCATCGGTAACCCTGACCAAAAATTCGATACGGTGCTCAAAGCAATTGAGCCTGCTCCCGAAACTATTAGTGACACAAGCTCAACGGACGCTGCTATTTATTATGTGGGCTATATTGAGGTGCCAAATGACGATCGTCGCTTCCGTATTGATATGACCGCACAAGTTTATATCGTGGTGAATCAAGCAAAAAATGCTTTACTCATTCCTTCTGCCGCTTTGCAACCTGTTAATGCTAAAAACGCCAATGCTAAAGACACCGATGCCGAAAAAGATAACTCGCGCGCAAAGACAGCTCAGGTTCGTGTTTTGAAAGCTGACGGTCAAGTGCTTGAGCAAACGGTAAAAACTGGCATTAACAATCGTGTCAATGTCCAGATTTTGAGTGGTTTGAATGAAGGTGATGAAGTCATCCTAAGTGAAGAAGGTCCAGAGAAACCTAGTGGTGGCAGACGCCCATTTTAAAAAGCGCTAATCAGCGCTATAAGCTTGTATCACCTGGTTATAGCCATGACTCATAAGCTTTCGACATTTATTTATATCAGCAGTATTGATAGAGGCAGTATCCCAAATGAGCACCAGAAACCCAACTTCTCATACTTCAGCAGATATCCCATTGATGCAGGTTAAGGGGCTGATAAAAGAGTTTAGCGCTGGTGAGCAAACGATTCGTGTGCTTCACGATATTGATTTGACCATTCATCAAGGTGAAATGGTGGCTATCATCGGTCAGTCAGGCTCAGGTAAATCGACCTTGATGAATATCTTGGGCTGTTTGGATCAAGCGAGTGCTGGGGATTACAAAATATTTGGGCAACCTGTTAATCGCTTGCAAGCAGATGAGCTGGCTAAGCTGCGCCGTGAGCACTTTGGTTTTATTTTCCAGCGTTATCATCTGCTTGGTGATATTAGCGCGCGTGACAACGTGTCTGTTCCTGCCGTCTACGCTGGGATGGATGGACAAGCACGTAGCGAACGTGCCGAAAAGCTGCTGTCCGATTTAGGATTGGCAGATAAGGTTAATAATCGCCCCAATCAGCTCTCTGGGGGTCAGCAGCAGCGTGTTTCTATTGCACGGGCTCTTATGAATGGTGGCGATATCATCTTGGCTGATGAGCCAACAGGCGCGCTTGATAGCAAATCGGGCGATGATGTCATGCAAATTTTACATGAACTAAACGCTCAGGGTCATACCATCATTATGGTGACTCACGACCCCAATCTTGCTGCGCGCGCCGAGCGTGTCATCGAGCTCAAAGATGGCTATGTTATCGCTGATTATAAAAATGAAGACTACCAGCAAGTAGCCGCACAGCCTAAACCTATCTTAGATGACCATCGTAAAAACGCTTTAAGTAGCTTTATTGATCGATTGTTTGAAGCATTCAAAATGTCACTTTTGGCAATGCGCGCGCATAAAATGCGTACTTTGTTAACGATGCTTGGCATTATCATTGGCATTGCCTCAGTAGTATCTGTCGTCGGTCTTGGCAAAGGCTCACAAGCGCAAATCTTGTCCAATATCAGCTCCCTTGGTACCAATACGATCACTGTCTCTGACGGCTACCCTTATGGGGATCCAAGGCGCCAGTACAACGATGACAATCTAACCCCACAAGACGCCCAAGCGGTCGCTGATCAGCCCTATGTGCTTAGTGTTAGCCCGCAGCTCAACAGCAATATGAACGTACGCTATCGTAATATACAGGAAGCAGCCAGCGTCAGTGGCGTCGGTAAAGATTATCTTGATGTCAGTGGTGAGACCTTGGTACAAGGACAAGGTTTTGATGAGCAAAGTATCTTACGTCGCACGCAAGATATTATTATCGATGACAATGCCAAAAAGACTTTTTTCCCTGACAATTCAAATCCTATCGGCGAAGTACTGCTAATAGGTAGCGTACCTGGGCGCGTGATAGGAGTACTTGCACCCAATGATAGTGGCTTTCGTCGCGGTGTCGACTCTCCAACACTATATATGCCCTATACGACCATGATGTCGCGACTCATAGGCAGCACCTATATTGAAAGCTTTGTCGCGCTCATTGACGATAATATCTCCTCCTCTGCCGCAGAATCTGCTATATCTGAGCTCATGATCAGCCGCCATGGTACTGACGACTTTCGAATAAGAAACTCAGACTCTATTCGTCAGACCATTGAATCTACGACCACAGCGATGACCTTGCTGATCTCCTCAATCGCTATCATCTCGTTAGTGGTGGGCGGTATTGGGGTGATGAACATCATGCTAGTATCGGTCACCGAACGTACCAATGAGATTGGCGTACGTATGGCAGTCGGTGCCCGTAAAAGCGACATCATGCAGCAGTTTTTGATTGAAGCAATCTTGGTGTGTATTTTAGGCGGCCTACTTGGTATTGGACTGGCTTTTGCTATCGGTGAGCTCATCAACCGTGTCGGCGGCGATAGCTTTAAAGTCATTTATTCGCCAACCTCTATTATCGCAGCGTTTGTATGCTCGACGCTGATTGGTATCATTTTTGGCTTCTTACCTGCGCGTAACGCGGCCAAACTTGATCCCGTAGAAGCGCTTTCTAGAGATTAATTGCAAAATAAATAAGATCATTGCTGTAATATAAAGCGTGCTACCTATATCTAATGCTTGAATTTACAGAAAACCTAGCCTATTACCTAGGATTTGCACTTTTTTTATCAGGTGGGGTTGTAATTGTCATAATTATATATATAATGTGCTCTCACGTTTAGAGATACAAATAATCTGAACGGCGAAACAAACAGGTTGCCTCTTTTAATAATGCAGCAAGTTTGAAAGAAGTTTTCTTGATTGAAAATTTCTTGCGAGACTAAAATTGCATGCCATTTTTTAATGTCTCTTAGGACCGATAGCTCAGTTGGTAGAGCAGTTGACTTTTAATCAATTGGTCCCGCGTTCGAGTCGCGGTCGGTCCACCATATTACTAGATTTATTATGTGTCTTACACTATTCGGTATCAATATAATAGATTATGAATTTACGAAAGTGTCATTTTTTAGAATCCTAAGCTTTACATAGTTTTCTTCTAAGAAAATGGCTCTTGCAATAATTGCAACCCTTATTTTGGGTATCGAGTTTTCAAAATTTATGAAAATGTAAATAAGCACTTTAAAACTACGTTGTTTTACCTAATTTCACTTTAAGGAAATTATTCTTGCGCGGCTAAAATTGTATACAATTTTTTTACACCGCTCAGGACCGATAGCTCAGTTGGTAGAGCAGTTGACTTTTAATCAATTGGTCCCGCGTTCGAGTCGCGGTCGGTCCACCATATCCCAAAAGCCCAGTCATTGATGACTGGGCTTTTTTTATGACCCCAATTTAGTTTTTTCAAATAGCATGGTTAGATCTGTATTACTTCAATAATCCTTAACACTTTCTTTTCTACCCATTAGCTTATGTTTAATAGTGTCCTTTACTGTACGCGGTTTTTTAGGGGCTTGAATAATAAGTGTATCAAAAGTTGCCGCATCTATTGCCATCTCACGACCATGGGCCATCATAACATTTAAGGGTTTTAAACCTTTAATTTTCTGTAAGGACTTAATATAAACTTTAGGATCGTAAACAGGAAATGGAGCAACGAACTTATGGCGCAGCTTTATAATTAAATCGGCAGTATAAACTTGACGACTAGACGTATGAAATAGCGACAAATCTCTATCGGTATGTCCAGGTGTCTCCAAAACTTGCCAATCCTCAAATCCTGTAATATAGTCGCGGTCTTGAACGGTTATATCAGGCTGCAAATGTGCTGGATACCATAAATTTTTGAGAGTACGTCCTTGACGCTTAGCGACATAATGAGCAAGGCCCATATCTACGGCATGCATAATATGCCCATCGATGCCGCTATACCATTGATGTTGCTTAGCTGCTGATACAATTAAGCATCCAGTCATGTCTCTAAATTTATGCGCGCCACCAGCATGGTCAGGATGCATATGGGTAACCACTACTGTTTTTAAGTCAGTGATGGGACGCTGCAAAGTCGTTTTGATGTAATCAAGTACTAATATCACATCAGGACGGCAGCCTCCGTCTAGCAGCATAATCTTATCTGGATATACAGCAAGATACATGCTTTGAATATATCCTTCTAAGCGTATAATTTTACATAAACTCATTTATCTTCCTTGATTCATGCTAAAGCTTTATGCTTATCAAGCTCTGATATTGCATCAATCTAAGCCTTGTTTTCTTTATTATAGCGTTGATACTTTGCAATTTATTTATTTTGAGTGAACGCTTGTGACTATTACCAATGGTAGAAATTCACTCAGTAGTAGATCCAACCGAAAAACAATAAATTATAGAGACAAAAACTCAGCCCTAAGGCTGAGTTTTTAATATTCCAAACAACAATTTTCTGTACTCATTAAGCTAAGTCACGAACCTTAGGCTCACGCTCCCACAGACGCGATTTGGCATTTTCGATAAAAGTGTCCATCTCAGAAAGTGGCGTTACAAAGCTATCTTTTTCAACAGGCAGTTTACTTAAGACAAACTCCTCCGTCGCTGGACAATAAGCAATAGCCTTACAATGAACGTAGGCATCAGTGAACCAATCTAGCGTTGAGCTGTCTTCTGCAAGCTTCTTAGCTTGGTCTGGCATAATGATACTAACAACTGCATCAAACAGCACAGAGGGCGCACCAGCGACGCGCTCATCGGCTTGAATACGAGTACCATCATCAAGCTCAACCTCTTTACTTGGCGCGACTATTTTTACCATACCGCCTTCAGCATTGATAGCATCTTCAAACTTCTTGACCTGCTCATGACTTGAACCTTTAGCGACCAAAATACCTACTAAACGACCCTGCAAGGTTTTAGGACTAAGACCAATAGTTTGTACTGCTTTAGAAGTCGCCATATCTAGAATGGGTGCTGCAGGCTCAGCTGCTTCAGTCAATTTCATACCAAGCGCAGTAGCGACACGGTTTGCCAGATCTTCATCGATATTAATCAGATGACTCAGTACACGAGTACGGACATGAGGCGCATCTACTTTACCAAGCTCGAAGGCATAGGCTGTCGCAATGTGAGCTTGCTCGGCTGGCGTTTGGCTACGATAGAACATACGCGGTTGACTATAGTGATCGGCAAAGCTCTCAGCACGTATACGTCCTTTAACCTGATCATCAAACTTTTCAGGGAAAGACTTAAAGCCTTTCTTATCGCTTTCACGCGGACGATCTAAATCTAAACTTTGTGGCTCATAAAGCACACGAGTTTTGGGTACTTGCATCTGCATATGACCATCTTGCTGATTATTAGCAAACGGGCATTTAGGCGCATTAATCGGAATTTGCACAAAGTTTGGCGAACCTAAACGCTTAAGCTGCGTGTCTAAGTAGCTAAATAGGCGACCTTGCAATAACGGATCGTTACTAAAATCTATACCTGGTGGTACATGCGATAGACAGAATGCTACTTGCTCAGTTTCTGCAAAGAAGTTATCTGGATTGCGATTCAATACCATTTTGCCCACGGTTCTTACTGGCACCAGCTCTTCTGGAATTAGTTTGGTAGAATCTAGGTGATCAAATGGAAACTCAGCCGCTTCTTCTTCGGTGAAGAGCTGAACGCCAAACTCCCACTCAAAATACATGCCATTGTCAATCGCCTCAAACATATCACGGCGGTTGTAATCAGGGTCAGCACCAGAGATTTTAACGGCTTCATCCCAGATCAGTGATTGTACCCCAGCTACTGGCTTCCAATGGAAACGGAAAAATGTGCTCTTACCTTCTTTGTTAAGCAGACGGAAAGTATGGATACCGAAGCCTTCCATCATACTAAAGCTACGCGGTAGAGCACGATCACTCATGAGCCAAATAACGTTATGCATAGTTTCTGGACTTAACGAGACAAAGTCCCAAAAAGTATCGTGTGCAGAAGCTGCTTGCGGAAAACCGCGATCAGGCTCAGGTTTGACCGCATGCACGAAGTCTGGAAACTTAATAGCATCTTGAATAAAGAAGATAGGCATATTGTTACCAACAAGGTCCCAATTTACCTCTTCAGTATATATCTTTACGGAAAACCCGCGTACATCACGCGGTGTATCTTTTGAGCCTTTATTACCCGCGACAGTTGAGAAACGCGTAAATAATGGTGTTTGTTTACCCGTCTCAGTCAAGATCTTTGCCGTAGTATATTCTTCTAACGACTCAGTTAGTTCAAAATAACCGTGCGCGGCGCTACCACGAGCATGAACCACACGCTCAGGGATACGCTCATGGTCAAAATGGTTAATCTTCTCGCGCATTACAAAATCTTCTAAAAGCGTTGGACCACGGTCACCTGCTTTTAAAGAATTTTGATTATCTGAGATAGCAACCCCTTGTTGGGTCGTCAAAACTTTACCGTTATCGTCTGCTCTTTGGTGGGTCTCACCACCATTGCCACGTGTAGAATTCATATCCTTGGCGGGGTCAGTATGATCAATATCTGTTTTCATCATTCATCCTAGCTAGTAAATTGTAGTATGCTCAAAGCGGAGCTACCACTAATATTACCTAAAAAATCAGATGTATACATGACTTACCTTGTTGATATTTGGTTAAAGTTCGCACCCACAAAAGAGGATTTTATAATTTTTTTGGTGCATGATACTATCAAGGAGAAGTTTATATAAATCTTGCTACTTTTTGAATCTTGCTACTTTCGATAGTAACTTTAAATATCTATTTTTCTAAAAACATATTATTAACTTAACCTATGAGGCTATTTATGTTATCTATTTCTTCACGCGCGCTTATCTATAGCTATCGCTCGTTACTGCTTGGCACCTCTCTTGGTATAACGACTTTGATGATTAGTCAAACAGCATCGGCAATCACTACCAAAGATATCTTGTATAAGCTAGACAACCAATCTTATCAAGGTTATTACGCCAAAGCAGACAAAGCAAACGCGCCTTTTATCCTACTCATCCATGATTGGGATGGTCTTACCGATTATGAAAAAAAACGTGCTGATATGTTAGCGGAAGAAGGATATAACGTTTTAGCAGCCGATATGTTTGGAACAGGCGTGCGCCCTACTACTATGGAAGATAAAAAGCGTCTTACCTCAGCGCTATATGAAGACCGTAAAAAGATGCGCCGCTTACTCCAAGAAGCCTTGAACGTAGGCCAACAACAAGGCAATGATGTACGCAAAGGCGTGACGATGGGATATTGTTTTGGCGGTAGCGTTGCACTTGAGCTTGCACGCTCGGGTTTTGCGCAAAAGGCGTTTGTGCCTTTTCATGGTGGGCTTGAGACGCCGGCGAGTCAAACTTATGATAAAACTCAGGGCGAGATTTTGGTTTTCCATGGTACGGCTGATGAAGCCGTTCCGCTTGAGGACTTTATGGCGCTCGCTAAGACGCTGGAAGCTAGTAAAGTCCCGAATGAGATGATCACTTATAGCGGTGCAGTCCATGCTTTCACTGATTTTAACAACCCTGACAGATACAACGAACGAGCAGACAAGCGCTCTTGGATTCGCTACTTAGATTTTTTAAAAAATACTTATAAATGAGTGGGATTTTTAAAAAGTAGTGCGCAGTTGCGATGCTACTTCTCACTGCTTTGTCTTTTTGAAAATTAAAATTTGATTATTTGCTGGCAAAAGCTATTCCTTAACCAATGTTAAATGATCCAGTTTTGCTAGAGCAATGATCTCTTCTTTATTGCGAAGTAAACACTATGATGAGCAGTCCCGAATCCTACTTCCAATACACGAGCATAACCCTGTAATTCTATTTGTAGTACTTCTAAAATAGCGTCTTTATTATTCTCACAGGCCTGCAAAAGCGGGCGCCTATCTGTATCAACATTATTACGTTTTCTATCATTTTTATGCT
>JARIAA010000290.1 GCA_029264635.1 Psychrobacter sp.
GCGGTACTGGTTAATAAAATGATGTGATTATTTGCGCTTATAACTCTCTTAAAATCCATATAAACATACTATTTATACAAACATAGTATTTATATAAATAAGGTACATAAACGATGAATTTTTCAAAATTCGACATGACTCCATCGCATCTTAAAGAAGCAATGAAACTGATGAAATCAGGCCAATTAAAAGAGGCCACTCAACTGATTCAAAACAATTTGAATGGTAGTGCAAGCGATACCAATACCAATACTATGAAAGATGTAACACCTGATGCGCCAACGTCTCAAGATCGTTCGTCATCAGCGCAGCCGCCGCCCACTAGTGCTGATAAGCCGTCTGATAAACCGTCTAATAAGCTGGCCGATAAATTGCAAAGCCTTAGCGATAAGATGAAAGACTTTAAGCTGGACTTGCCCACTGCTATCAATATAGGTGGCCTAAATAGCGGACTTAGTACCCATAGCGAACCTTCTATTCCCAAGAATGCGCAGTTCTTAAAAGGGACGTTGAAATCCTCACAAGGCCATCATGACTACCGCCTATATATTCCATCAACTTATGCTCAAGCAGTAGAAGAAGGTTTACGCTTACCGCTAGTCGTCATGCTGCATGGTTGTACACAGTCGCCAGAAGACTTTGCGGTAGGTACGCGCATGAATGAACTTGCAGAAGAGCATCAATGCCTGATCGTTTATCCTTCGCAGCCCACCTCTGCCAACATGAATCGCTGTTGGAACTGGTTTAAACCTACTGATCAACAACAAGGTCAAGGCGAGCCCGCTTGGCTTGCAGCCTTAACTCAATCTCTTATTAAAGACTATGCCGTGGACTCCTTACGGGTATATATTGCAGGGCTGTCGGCCGGCGCTGCTATGGCCGTCATTATGGCAGAGACTTATCCTAACCTGTATGCAGCGCTCGGCGTGCATTCAGGGTTGGCTTATCGCAGTGCTAGCGATCTGCCATCGGCAATGATGGCGATGCGCCAGGGCGGCTCTGCTGCTCCCAAGTCTGTAGAGAATCATAAGTTTGTGCCGATCATTGTGTTTCATGGGGATCAGGACCATACGGTGAGTATTCGTAATGGTGGGCAGATAGTTGAAGCGGCAAAAGAGCGCCTACAAGCACAAAAAACTGATTTAAACATCCAGCAGCATAAGCAATGCTCTGAACAAAATTGTCGTAGTACTCAACTACAGATTTGTGATACCAGCGGCGTCAGCCAGTTAGAGTACTGGAAGATTCACGGTGCTGGACATAGCTGGGCAGGTGGCAGTAGTGCAGGCTCTTATACAGATCCCAAAGGGCCAAATGCCTCAAAAGAGATGCTGCGTTTTTTCTTAAACCATAGTTTATAATGCGCTATATTTATACGACAGCAGCCTGATTTTAAGCAGGATGAACTAGAGCATATCCTCATTTTTTATCAATGGGCAACCTATTTTTGATAGGTGGCCCATTTTTTTATTTATATGAAACTTTCAGCTCAGTCACTTATATTCTATTGGTATACTGCAAGTCTGTACGCTAACTTTTGGTGTACGCACTATTCACTAAGAGATACACAAGTTTATCTACTAATTTGCTAAAATTTAACTATCATCGCAGGTGCCAAGTCGATAGTAATCTAATCAATAGTAATCTAAGCCTTGTTCGCGTTTGATATATGTGAATACTATATACTATAGGTAGTCAGCTTTGAAAGTGTCATGGCGCGGCCAATAAAACGAACCGTGCTCCTATTTAGCATGAACTACCTGGTAATCATCGATGCAAATATTGCGTAAAACCTTACAATCTGGCCTTGCGAAATTTATTTTTAGTTGTCAGATGCATGAATGCTTATTTACTTTAAACCAAAGGAATGTTTATGGCTGTCTATAATGCCCCTCTTGCCGACATGCGCTTCATCTTAACTGATGTTTTTAACGCTCATGAATTCTGGCAGAATAATGATAATTTGTCTCATGTCGATATGGAAACAGTCGATATGGTATTAGAAGAAATGGCTAAATTAACCAAAAACGTGTTGCTACCCATCAATCGTAGTGGTGATGAAGAAGGTGCGGTATATCACGGTGATGGTGTGGTTACGACTCCTGAAGGCTTTAAAGAAGCCTATCAGCAGTATGCTGAATCAGGCTGGGTTGGGCTTGGCGGCAATCCTGAATACGGTGGACAAGGTTTTCCAAAGATGGTGACCATGCTAACTGAAGAGATGCTCTTTACGACTAACCAATCTTTTGCTCTTTATCCTAACCTGACCGTTGGCGCAACTTTATGTCTCAATGCTGCCGCCTCAGAAGAGATTAAGCAGACGTATTTAGAAAATATGTATGCAGGTATTTGGTCAGGGACTATGTGCTTAACTGAGCCGCATGCAGGTACTGACTTAGGAATCATCAAAACTAAAGCACTGCCAAATGATGACGGGAGTTATAACATCTCTGGTACTAAAATCTTTATTACTGGCGGTGAGCATGATTTAACTGAAAATATTGTTCATCTGGTATTGGCTAAGACCCCCAATGCGCCAGAGGGCTCAAAAGGTATTTCTTTGTTTGTAGTACCGAAATTTTTGGTCAATGAGGATGGCAGCCTGGGCGAGCGCAATACGCTATCGGCAGGTTCCATCGAACATAAAATGGGTATTAAAGCCTCAGCAACTTGTGTTATGAATTTTGATGATGCCAAAGGCTGGATGATTGGTGCTGAGAATACAGGTTTGTCATCCATGTTCATTATGATGAATTATGAGCGTGTCACGATGGGTCTGCAAGGGCTTGGTGGTACGGAGCTTGCGTATCAAAACGCGGCGCTTTATGCGTATGAACGTGGTCAGGGACGTAGCGACACCCAGCTGCAAAGTCCAGAGAAGCCCGCTGATGCGATCGTCCACCATGCTGATGTGCGCCGTATGCTACTGAATGCTAAAGCCAATAGCGAGGCATCACGCTGCTTTGCTATGTATGTCGCCAAACAGCTGGATACCGAAAAGTTCAGCACAGATCCTGAAGCAGCTCAAGCTGCTGCGGCCCGTGTTGCCTTATTGACTCCGATTGCAAAAGCGTTTTTAACAGATAAAGCGTTAGAGGCGACTGTTGATTGTCAACAAGTCTTTGGTGGTCATGGTTATGTACGCGAATGGGGCATGGAGCAAATCGTGCGTGATACGCGTATTGCACAGATCTATGAAGGCGCAAACGGTATTCAGGCACTTGACTTATTAGGCCGTAAAGTTGCCCGCAATAACGGTAAATATATCACCCATTTCTTAGGTGAGATTCGTGATTATGTTAGCACCATGCAAGCAGATCATAGCATCAAACAAGCGACATTAGAGGCCGCCGATACGGTTGAAGAATTGACTCAAACGGTCCTCACCAACATTGGCTCGCGCAAAAGCGAGATCAATGGCTGCGCGGTTGATTACATGCATGCGGTCGGCTATCTATGCTACTCATACATGTTTGCTATGATGGTTGAAGCGGCAAATGGTAAAGAAGGCGAGTTTTATAGCAATAAAGCCAAGCTTGCCGATTATTTCGTTGGTCGTGTTTTACCGCGTATCGATGCCCACGCGCAAATGGTTAAGGCAGGTAGTGATCCGATGATGAATTTTGATTTGGATTACTTTAATGTACCAGCTAGTTAATTAAGCATTGATCGTCTCATAGAGACTTAATAATTAGCAGATTTTATTTTTGGCAAAAAGGGGCAGTTTAATCACTGTCCTTTTTTGTGCTAGTAATTAATTGCTAACAAAATAATTAACCATCAATCGGCACTTCAGATTAAAATAACTTCAAGTAGTGTGCATTCACTGTTGAGTTGTCAAAACCTTGACTTTACAATATCTCAAACCAATACTTATCTATTTTTCACCCTCTTATAAACCCCTCTTTTTATAAATCGGCTAGTTATTAATAACAGATCATCTGCTAGTACAACTATTTAGTCAATGTCATTATCAAAACTATAAGACTGCTAGCATAACAACGATAAAGGGTACGCTGTGTCAGAGATAAAACGCATTTTACAACAGATTACGGCCCTAAGTGATGTACCAGATCCCTCTGTGCTTAAACGCTTAATCAATGAGTTACGGGCGACTGAAAAAGAACCTGCCCTTGCCAATCAGAATATTCAAGAGCTTATCGATATCTTGCGTCAGCATCCAGAGTATAGTGACGGTCTTGCAAGCTTTGTATTGCAGCTTATTGTTCAGTATCGCCAAATTGCCCTCTATACCGACACGGGTATCATGTCAGATGAGGGTTTTTTTAGTAGCTTACGCCGCCTAGTTGGGCACAGATTTTTACCTTTATTACCCCAAGAAGATTCTGTTGTTGAGCTGGTCGGTTATTTATTTGATCGACGCCAAGATGAGCGCTGGATTGCCAATATCGATAAAGACAAGTGGGATACGCTTGTTGACCTTCTCAAAGTCAAAAACCAGCATTTACATCTGGTTGCTACTGCTAAGAATAGTATTTTAAATGCGATTGTCATTTTGTCCTATCGTATCAGTGGTATTGGTTTGCATCCAGATTTGATGGAATCTTATCCGCAAATATTAAACTATTCAGCCTCTTTCGTCGCACAGAATCAAGAGGCGGTTTTGTTCGTCAATCAGTATCGACAAGCCCACGAACTTGACACATTAACGGATATTACCCCTGAACATGCAGTTAACCCAGCGCCCCTACTGGTCATGCTTGAACAATGTGAAGATATCGTTGAAACGGTACGTAAGCGTATCTATAAAACGGGCATCTCAATTCGCTTGACCAATATGATGCTGCGCCTTGATCAGAGCTTGCAGCGCATGCGCATCTTGACTGAGCTGGTCGCTGACAACAATAGCAACCGCGATAAGGCCGTCATTCAGCTTATACAGACTTTAATTAGCGCAGCCAACCGTCGTTATAGTATTGGCTACTTGATTGATAACAATACTAAGCTGCTATCGCGTAAAGTCACTGAAAATGCCAGTCGTGTTGGCGAGCATTACATCAGTACAGATAGAGCGGGTTATCAGAAGATGTTCAAAAAAGCCTCTATCGGTGGTTTTGTCATTGCTTTTATGGCGACTACTAAAATACTCGCTTATAATTTGGCGCTGGCCCCTATGAGTCGAGCGTTTGTCAACAGTATGATCTATGGCTTGGGTTTTGTCTTTATTCATGTCATTCATGGTACGGTGGCGACCAAACAACCAGCGATGACAGCGGCGGCAATTGCGTCAACGATATCGGATGGCTCTGGCAAAAAGTCCCATCAGCTCACCAAACTATCCGAGCTGGTCGTCGATATTCTGCGTACCCAGTTCATCGCTATCATGGGTAATATCATGATGGCGATACCGGTGGCGCTCCTTGTCTCTTTTGCCTGGCTACAGTATACCAATGCACCGATGATCGATACCGATACCGCTGCCCATTTGTTACATGATCTTGATCCTTTTCGATCTTTAGCATTACCTCATGCTGCTATCGCTGGTGTGTATTTGTTTTTGTCTGGCCTTATCGCTGGCTACTACGACAATTTGGCGGTTTATAATCAAATTGGCGCCCGTATTCGTAGGCATTGGCTGCTAAAACGTTTGTTACCTACCACTTGGTTACAGCGCTTAGGCGGCTTCGTTGAGGCCAATCTTGGCGCTATTATGGGTAACTTTTTATTTGGGGTATTTTTAGGCAGTACGGCAACTATCGGTTTCTTATTTGGTTTACCAATCGATATTCGTCATATTGCATTTGCCTCTGCAAACTTGGCTCATGGGCTTTTCAACATGCCAGCGGCTGATATAAGCTGGCATATTGTTCTGGTATCTATGCTTGGCGTTGCTCTTATCGGCATCGTCAACTTAATGGTAAGTTTTTCGCTGGCGCTCTTTGTAGCGCTACGATCTAAGGAAGTCCGTTTCTTTGAATGGAGCCGTTTGACCAAACTGATTTTTGGTCACATTATCAGTCATCCATCAGACTTTTTTTGGCCGCGCGATAAGCCCATGAAGTACGCCCGGATTGATAGCCAAGGCCGTATGATATTTGACGATGCGGTCATACAAAAAGATGGTAAGCCGCTGCCAAGCAATTATGTGATAAGACGCTTATCTGATGTCAAAGTACTGCCCAAATCCATGCAAACATCTTTGCAAGCTGAGCAGACGACGACAGATATCTATTATGATAGTCAGACTCAGGCTAGTGATAATGACTCTGCCATAGATACAGGCGCAATGAAAATCAAAGAACAAGCGGCTTATAACTCATTGCCACAAGCCCTAACCAAAAAGATCGTCGATCTTGATGATGGGTTAGTAGATGAGACACTCAATAGCCTACCTTATACTGATGATATTCAATATGACAAAACCACGCAGGCATTAGAGGCAGCCAATAGCAATTCAACTGATAATCAAGATGAAAAAATGGACAGTAAATCATCAGGAGAGGCAAAAACACCGTTGCCGAAACCTAAAAAGCCACCCAAACTGCCTAATTAATAGGACAGTTTTGGTGGCTTTATACTTGGTCAACTGCTGATATTACGGCTGATAAGATGT
>JARIAA010000040.1 GCA_029264635.1 Psychrobacter sp.
ACTTTCGTATTGAGGTTGCAGCCTATCCTGAGATGCATCCACAAGCACGTAGCTTTGAGTTCGATGTCGACAATTTAGTGAACAAATACCAAGCTGGCGCGAATGCGTCTATCACTCAGTTCTTCTATAATGCTGATAGTTATTTATATCTGCGTGATAGCTTAGAGAAGCGCGGTATCGATACGGTGGCTCAGCCTTTAGTCGCCGGTATTATGCCGATTACCAACTCTAGCAATTTGGTGCGCTTTGCTGATAGCTGTGGCGCGGATATTCCGCGTTACGTACGTAAGCGGTTGGCAGATTTTGGCGATGACCGCACTGCTATTCGTGAGTTTGGCTTTGATGTCGTTTATCGTTTGTGCGAGCGCTTAATTAGCGAGGGCGTACCTGCCATGCATTTTTATAGCATGAATAAGGTGGAGCCAAACAAGCGTCTGGTTGAAGCTTTGGGCCTAGCTTCTTAGTATAAATATAAATTTATTAATAAAAATTGGCGTTCTTCGGAGCGCTTTTTTTTATTCACTAAAATATACATAAATACCCTGTATAGAATCTATTTTTACTCCAAACCTAACTTATGATAGAGATAGCTTTCCCTACCTAGACAATATTCTGGTAAAATGTTGAGAAAAATTATTACACGAAATATAGGACTCAGCGACTGTGAGACGTTTTTTTTATGATACAAATAGTGAATATAATGCTGGTAGCAATTTGCATTATCCTAGACTGAGTACTTTTTCTGTTGGTGAAAGCGTCGCTTTAACAGAGAGCATTGTGCATCATTGGTGCCGCGTACTGCGTGCAAATGTCGGCGATCAAGGTATTCTGTTCGATGGTTTTGGCGGTGAGTACCAAGTACAGTTACAAGATATCAGCAAAAAACAAGCCAATGTTATAGTGTTAGGACATGTAGAGGATGATCGTCGCGCCCCTATTATAAGTAAAATAGGCTTGGTGATGAGCCGCGGTGAGCGGATGGATTATGCAATTCAAAAGGCTACTGAGCTTGGTGTGACAGCGATTCAACTGCTGAGCAGTCATCACGGTGAGGTCAACCTAAAACCTGCTCAAATAGATAAAAAACTACTGCATTGGCAACAAATTGCTATTGCTGCGTGTGAGCAATGCGGGCTTAACCGCCCGCCGCTCGTTATTGCACCTGTGTCTATTAATGACTGGCTACAGGATTTAGCGACTCACTTTTCAGATTCGAAAATGGACGTCAGCTCTCTTGCTGTTAGTACTATTGTCGCAACACTTAGCCAAGACTCTTATTATCAACCGCTACAAAAACCAGCAGATTTGCGCATACAAATGAGCGTACCAGCGGCAGGACAGCCTACTATGCCTAATACCTTGTTGACTGTACTTGCTAAAAAATCGCCATATATTGAGTTATTAATTGGTCCAGAGGGCGGATTAAGTAACGATGAGCGTGCTCAGGCAGAAAAAGTGGGGTTTTTACCTTGGCAGATTGGTTCGCGCGTGCTACGGACAGAAACCGCTCCTGTTGTCGCTTTGGCTACCTTACAGGCGCTTTATCAGCCAAATCAGTAGAAAAACGCACTGACTTATAGCTAAAAATAGTCTTTAGCAGACGCCTGCTTAAAAGCTACGATACTGCTAAGCATATAATCATCACCTTATGATTATGGCATCACCCTAATATTGTACTCACTATCTTGATTGATTATAGAGCCTTTACTATGTCTACCTTTGTTCCTATCTCGTCACCGATCAAGCAGCGAATACTGTCTGAGCTATGCGAACGCTTCGAAGATGCTGTCTTTATCTTAGATGCCAAGCTGCGCTACATGTCGGTAAACGCCGCTTATGAGGTCATGATTGGCTACAAAGAGCCATACTTGATTGGTCGACCGCTTGGAATTTATGCTGCTGAATTTTTGTCAGAGCAAGAGCAGACGATAATCAATGATATCTCAAATCGTCTGGATGAGAACGGTTTTTATGAAAATAGTTTCGCCTTAACAAACCGTTATAGCCAAATAATCAACTGTCATATCTCTTATCGTAGAATTAGTATTGATGAAGGCGTTTACTATGTTGGTATGTTACGCGATATCTCTTCAATCGTAAAAGGTCGCCAGCAGGTTGCCCATCTGCTTAACTATAATCAATTGACTGGTCTACCTAATCGTAAGGTGTTTTTGAGCCAAACCAATGATGTATTGATGGATACGTTTCAAGAGGTAGTGATTATTCGAGCCAATATTGATCGTTATCGTATATTGGTGAACAACCTTGGGCAAGACAATGTTGATACTTTGATAAAAAAATTCGTGACAAGAATCAATAGTCTTGAGCTCAAACAGTTACTGTGCTTCTCACACTTTGGTGGTGACGACTTTGGGCTATTGTTTGAGTTTAGTGATGCCAATATGGTACGTCATGAGCTTGATAGCTTTATGCATATTTGTGAGCAGCCTTTTGTCTTAAATAACACCAGTATTTATTTACAAATCTCAGTTGGCGTCAGCTTTTATCCTAAAGATGGTCATCAATTATCAAGCTTACTCAATAAAGCTGAAAAAGCACTACATTATGCCAAAAAACACGGCGGCGATGATATCTGCTGGTACAACGATGCCCTTGAACAAGAGTCCGTGGATAGCTTACAGTTGGAGGCTGAGCTGCGCAACGCAATCAGCGCCAAACAGTTTGTACCCTATTATCAGCCCAAAGTCGCTTTAGATACTGGAATGATTACAGGTTTTGAGGCCTTGGTACGCTGGCATCATCCTATGCGTGGTCTGCTGCAACCAAAGGATTTTATTGATGCCATTATTAATCATAAACTGTCCTTTGATCTGTTTTGTCAAATGGCCTGCCAAATCGCTGAGCAATTGGTTATCTGGCAGGAGATGGGATTTACCCAGCACGTCTGTATCAATGCAGACGCCGCAGAATTTAGCAATCCTGAGTTTTTTGGCTTTATCAGTCGGCTATTTTATAAGCACTCTATTCATCCCAGCCAATTACATATTGAGGTAACGGAATCCTCTTTGATGATGCGCCATGCCAGCGTTGAACAGCAACTAAACGCCATTAAAAAATTGGGCATCTGTTTATCACTTGATGATTTTGGTACAGGCTATGCGTCGCTTAGTTATCTGCAAGAATATCCTTTTGATTTTATTAAAATTGATAAAAGCTTTATTGATAAAATCGTCGATAATCGTACTCAGTCGGCGATTGTCAAAGCTATTTTGGATCTGGCAGTTGCGCTTGATATGAGCGCCATTGCTGAGGGTATCGAAACAAAAGAGCAGCGTGATCTGTTGTTAGAGATGGGCTGCGACTATGGTCAAGGTTATTGGTTTGAACGTCCTGTCCCTGCTGATATAGCGACTCAAATGTTAATCAACTCCCCTTTTTCTAAAGAATTCTTATAAACCTATTGGGAGCTCATAGCTGGCAAAAATCACACTATGATTGACTCATTCTGCTACTTTTTACTCGTTATATAAAATATTTTTGCCCGCTATCGTTGATTATATAAAGGATGCAAGATGGGTTCATGACTTACCAGTATTAGAACCAACCTTGTATAATTTCTAGTGAACGCCTATCTTTTGTGTTGAATATACTAATAAAGTTATCATTCTCTCATCACTTTTTAACGTTATTTTTTATGATTGGCAACGTTAGCTATTGTTATTGCTATATGGGCATCAGGCATAGGTGATGCCAGCAATTTCGTAGCTGCTAAGATATTCATAAATATAGCCATTTATTCGTTATCGATCATACTCCAACAAAGGATAAGACATTATGCAGTATAAAGCCCCAATTCGTGATATGAAGTTTGTCATGCATGAGCTTTTAGAAAGTACCAAACATTATCAAACTATCAAAGACTACACGCATATTGAAGCGGACATTGTAGACAGTTATCTTGAAACGGCTGCAAGCTTTGCAGAAAACGAGCTGTCACCGCTAAACATGAGTGGTGATGCCGAAGGTTGTCATTTTGAAGATGGTGTCGTGACTACGCCAAAAGGTTTTAAAGAAGCGTATAAGCAGTATTGCGAGCTTGGTTTTACCTCATTGACCGCTGAAGAAGAGTTTGGTGGACAAAACATGCCTATGTCTTTGAATTCTGCTATTTCTGAATTCATGGGCACGGCTAACTGGTCATTTGGTATGTATCCAGGTTTATCTGAGGGCTGCGTCTCCACCCTTGAGCATCATGGCACGGATGAGCAAAAAAACAAATATCTGCCCAAATTGGTTGAAGGTACTTGGACAGGCGTCATGTGCTTGACTGAACCGCAGTGCGGCTCTGATTTGAATTTAGTACGCACTAAAGCTGACCCACAAGAGGATGGAACTTACAGCATCAAAGGCGGTAAAATTTGGATCTCAGCAGGCGAGCATGACATGTCTGAGAATATCATTCATATCGTTTTGGCCCGTCTTCCAGATGCGCCAGCTGGCACCAAAGGTTTATCTTTATTCGTGGTACCTAAGTTCATGGTCAACGATGATGGCAGCTTAGGCGAGCGTAATGCAGTTTCTTGCGGCTCAATTGAGCACAAAATGGGTATCAAAGCCTCAGCTACCTGCGTGATGAACTATGACGGTGCTACAGGCTTTTTGATCGGTGAGAAAAACCGTGGCCTGAACGTTATGTTCACTTTTATGAACGTAGCTCGTATTGGAACGGCCATCCAAGGCGTTACTGCTGCTCAGTTTGCGTTCCAAGGTGCTTTAGAGTTTGCCAAAGAGCGCTTAGCCTTTCGCTCATTAGATGGCGCTAAATTCCCTGACAAAGTCGCTGATCCTATCATCGTCCACCCTGCGGTTCGTGATATGTTATTGACGACTAAAGCGTTTGCCGAAGGTGGTCGCGCTTTAATCGGTTATATGTCGCAGTTTGCTGATACTGTAGCAAAAGGTGAAGGCGACGCACAGAAGTACGCGGATCAAATGCTATCATTGCTCACGCCTATCGGCAAAGCTTTCTTAACTGAGACGGGTCTTGAAGCCGCTCATCATGGTGTACAAGCCATGGGTGGTAGTGGCTTCTGTACAGAATATGGTCTTGAGCAAAATGTACGTGATACGACCATCGCTTGTATTTATGAAGGGACGACTCAGATCCAAGCGCTTGATTTGATTGGGCGTAAAGTACTAGGCTCACAAGGTAAGCTACTTGCTAACTTTACCAAGGTCATCCAAACGTTCTGCGAAGAAAATCAAGACAATAGTGAGATGGGTCAGTTTACGCGTCCACTTATGAGACTTATCAAAGAATGGGGCGATTTAACCTCGCGCATTGGCATGCAAGCGACTGAGAATCCAGAAGCAGTAGGCGGCGCTGCGGTTGATTATATGTACTTTAGTGGTTACGTTACCCTCGCTTATCTATGGGCTCGTATGGCACTCATTGCTCAAACTGAGATTAAAAACGGCAACAGCGAAAAAGAGTTTTACGATGCCAAAATGAAAACCGCGCAGTTTTACTTTGCTAAGATCCTGCCGCGTACCAGCACTCATGTGCAGCGTATCGGTACGGGTGTTGAGCCATTTATGACTATGGATATTGAGCAATTTGCTTTTTAATTATTGCTGCTCAACGGCAGTATTGAGCGCTCAATTTAGTTTTTAACTTAGCCTCTCAAACTTTTAATCGGCGACATACTTAGATATGTCGCCTTTTTTTGTCTATTTTTTAAAGAATTTGATAACTATTTTTAATTCGCAACAACCTTATATTTGACAATATATTCGATTATTTTTAATATATAGATCAAATACACTCCACGTGGATGTTATATGGAGTATAATAAAAAGATTGAATGATTTTAGTTTAATGAGGATGAGATGGCAAACCATAATATGACGTCTATTCGTGCTAAGGCTGGCGAAACAGAAAAAGTCACTATTAATTTGGGCTATGTCGATCTGGGACAAGTCGATTTAATGGTGCAAGAAGGTTTTTATTCTAATCGTACTGACTTTATTCGTACCGCAATTCGCAATCAGCTTACTACGCATGCAGAGGTGGTGCGTCAAACTGTTGCTCGTAAAACTTTGGAGTTAGGGCTGCGCCATTATACTCGCGCTGATCTCGAAGCTGTCCAAGCCCGTAATGAGAAACTCCATATTCAAGTTGTGGGTCTGGCAACCATCGCCGCTGATGTCACCCCTGAGCTTGTGGAGGCTACCATTGAAAGCATCACAGTATTAGGCGTGCTACAGGCAAGTCCAGAGATAAAAGCGGTACTGATTAATAAAATGATGTGATTATTTGCACTTATAACGACTCTTAAAATCCATATAAACATACTAT